>JADFYC010000113.1 GCA_015233295.1 Deltaproteobacteria bacterium
AAAAGATCGGGACCTCCGAGGTACCGCGTGAGAAGCCTTCAACGACGGCATATGCGCCGAGGCCATCAAGTATCTGCTGGAAAGAGTTACGCTCGAAGAACATTCAGTCGAGCTCCGGGAAGAAATGACCACGACTAATTCCGAGGCTAAACGGAAGAAACTGGCTACGCGCCTAAAGGTTATCGAAGCTTTTAAGGATTCGGGGAACCGTCCGGAATGGATGATTATGGACGTCATTCCCGTACTGCCCCCGGAGTTAAGACCACTGGTGCCATTGGACGGCGGTCGGTTCGCGACTTCGGATTTGAACGATTTGTATCGGCGAGTTATCAATAGAAACAACAGGTTGAAAAGGCTTCAGGAACTTAACGCCCCGGACATCATTATCCGCAATGAAAAAAGGATGTTACAGGAAGCCGTAGACGTACTGTTCGATAACGGACGCCGGGGTAAGGTCATTACCGGGCCAAACAAACGCCCCTTAAAGTCTTTGAGCGATATGCTTAAAGGAAAGCAAGGTCGTTTTAGACAGAACCTGCTGGGCAAACGAGTCGATTACTCCGGCCGGACCGTCATCGTCGTGGGACCCAATCTCAGACTTCACCAATGTGGGTTGCCAAAAAAAATGGCCTTGGAGTTGTTCAAGCCTTTTGTCTACCAACGTTTGGAAAAGAAAGGCCTGGTCAACACCATTAAGAGCGCCAAGAAACTGGTTGAACGAGAAACTCCTGAAGTCTGGGATACCTTGGATGAGGTGGTCCGGGAATACCCCATCTTGTTAAACCGGGCCCCGACGCTTCACCGACTGGGCATTCAGGCTTTTGAGCCCATCTTGATAGAAGGTAAGGCCATTCAACTCCATCCCCTGGTCTGCACCGCCTTTAACGCCGACTTTGACGGTGATCAGATGGCCGTGCATATACCATTGTCCATCGAGGCGCAAATAGAGGCTCGGGTTCTGATGATGTCGAGCAATAACATCCTGTCCCCGGCCAATGGAGAACCAATCATTGTTCCTTCCCAGGATATTGTCTTGGGTCTCTATTACATGACCAGGGAAAGGCCGCTGGCCAAAGGCGCCGGCAAGATACTCTCCGGCCCCACCGAAGTCCGGGTCGCTTACGATTCGGATGAACTTGACCTGCAAGCCCCGATCAAGGTGCGGATGGATGGGGTTATTGTCTCAACTACTGTTGGGCGGGTAATCCTGAAAGAAGTCGTTCCCGATGAGATCCCCTTTGAGGAAATCAATCGGGTCATGACGAAAAAGGAACTCCGGAAGCTTATCGGCCTGGCCCATCGCACTTGCGGTCTGAAGAAAACGGTGGTCTTAGCCGACCGATTGAAGGATACCGGCTATGAATATGCCACCAGGGCCGGTATTTCCATTTCCGTGTCGGATATGGTTATCCCGCAAAAGAAGAAGGAAATCCTGGATGTTGCCACCAAGGACATTTCCGAGATTGAGCTGCAATACACCGAAGGTCTGATCACGGCCGGTGAAAAGTACAACAAGGTGGTTGATATCTGGGCCAAGGCCACGGACGACGTAGCTCAAGAAATGATGATGGAAGTATCCTTCGAGAAGGTCAAGGATGAAGATGGGAATATCAAAACCATCCAGTCTTTCAACCCGATTTATATGATGGTGGATTCCGGATCTCGAGGCAGCAAGGATCAGATGCGGCAACTTGCCGGGATGCGTGGTTTGATGGCCAAACCGTCGGGCGAGATCATCGAGACGCCCATTACGGCCAACTTCCGGGAAGGCCTGAACGTTTTGCAGTACTTCATTTCCACCCACGGCGCCCGTAAGGGTTTGGCCGATACGGCCCTGAAGACGGCCAACTCGGGGTACTTGACCAGAAGATTGGTCGACGTGGCCCAGGACGCAGTCATCTCAGAGGTAGATTGCGGGACCCTGGATGGGATTTTTGTCGAGTCCCTCCGGGAGGCTGGCGAAGTGATCGAAACCTTAGGCGAACGCATCCTGGGTCGAATCACCTTGTGGGATATCACCGACCCAACCAGGCCGGCTTCCGACCCTCATTACGTCATTGTTAAGGCCAATCAGGTCATTGATGAGGAGGCGGTTAAAGAGATTGAAGATGCCGGACTCGAACGGGTCCAGATCCGTTCAGTTTTGACCTGCCAGTCGACACATGGTGTCTGTGTCAAGTGTTACGGACGGGATCTGGCTCATGGCCGGCCGGTAGACATCGGAGCCGCCATCGGGATCATCGCCGCCCAGTCCATTGGTGAGCCAGGGACACAGTTAACCATGCGGACCTTCCACATCGGCGGCACTGCCAGCCGGCGGGTAGAACAAACCACCATCAAATCCAAACATGGTGGGACGATCAAGTTTTACAATCTGCACGTGGTGGAAAAGCCGAGCGGCGAGCTGGTGGTCATGAACCGCAACGGGGTGGTTAACATTCTGGATCAGGAAGGCCATGAGCGGGAGAGGTATCCCATTATTTACGGGGCCCATCTCCGAATTAAAGAAGGCGATGTGGTGACAAAAGATCAACTCATCGCCGAATGGGATCCCTTCACTATCCCGATTTTGACGGAGTGCTCAGGCCGGGTCAAATTTGGGGATATCATGGAAGGGAAGACCATGCAAGAAAGGGTCGACCCGGTTACCGGCAAATCCAGCAAGGTGGTCGTTGAGTTTAAAGACACTGAGGTGCGTCCACGAGTCTCCATAAAAGATGAATCCGGTAAGACCATGCGGCTCCCTGAGTCGGAGACTATGGCCAGGTATCTCCTGCCGGTGGGCGCCATCATCATGACCAACGAAGGTGACGTGGTCATGGCCGGAGACGTGTTGGCCAAGATCCCTCGGGAAACGACCAAAACCAAAGATATCACCGGTGGTCTGCCCCGCGTGGCCGAGCTTTTTGAGGTTAGAAAGCCAAAGGAATTCGCCATCATCAGCGAGATTGACGGGCGTGTCTCTTTCAGCAAGCACACTAAAGGAAAACGTAAGGTCGTGGTCACTCCTGAGGTGGGCGAACCTAGAGAGTACTTGATCCCCAAGGGCAAGCACGTAAGCGTACATGAGGGAGATGTGGTCAAATCTGGAGAGCCCTTGATGGATGGGTCTCCCAACCCCCATGACATTCTGGCCGTCAAGGGCGTGAAGGAGCTGGCTAAGTTCCTGGTGGATGAAGTCCAGGAGGTCTATCGATTACAGGGCGTCAAAATAAACGACAAGCACATAGAAGTCATTGTTCGGCAGATGCTTCGTCGCATCAGAATAATTAAGTCCGGCGACACGGCGTTTATGGTCGGGGAGCAAGTTGAAAAGCTCCATTTTGACAGAGAGAATCGAAGTATCGTGGAAAAGGGCGGTCAACCGGCCGAAGGTGAACCAATGCTGTTAGGCATAACCAAGGCGTCCTTGAGCACGGAGAGCTTCATTTCGGCCGCGTCTTTCCAAGAGACGACCAAGGTATTGACCGAGGCGGCTATCGCCGGAAAGGTGGACTGGCTGCGTGGGCTGAAAGAGAATGTAATTATGGGCCGGCTAGTCCCTGCCGGGACCGGGATGGCTAAGTACCGCGGGCCTAAGGTTTTGGAATCAGAGCAGATCATAGCCAAGGCCAAATATTAGTGGTGGTCCGTTTGGGCTGGGTGAGATGCCATCCTGAGCAACTGGAGCAAAGAAGTTACATTTAGATGAAAAAACTTCTTGACATACCGACCACCGAGGTGTAAGCATATATTTTTTTACTTCAGAACGCAACAGTCACGATCCGCTTGAAGAGGTCTAAATAGAATGCCGACAATAAATCAATTGATCAATAATGCCCGCATAGAAGTAAAGAAGAAAACTAATACCCCGGCCATGAAAGCCTGCCCCCAAAAGCGCGGGGTATGTATCAGAGTATACACCACGACGCCCAAAAAGCCTAACTCCGCATTGAGGAAGGTAGCCCGGGTCCGGCTGACCAACGGCATGGAAGTAACTACTTACATACCCGGCATCGGTCACAATCTTCAGGAACACTCGGTTGTCCTTATCAGAGGCGGCCGGGTCAAGGACCTTCCGGGGGTCAGGTATCACGTTATTAGAGGCACTCTCGACGCCTGAGGAAGACTTGCCGTACTTTGAAGACGGGACCCCGGTTGACATCGTCTTGAACCCACTTGGTGTTCCCTCCCGGATGCACGTGGGGCGAAGCTTGCGGTATATTTCCGTTACGGCCTCGTCGGTGGTCTCCACTTTATCCAAGAAGAGAGTGTCCCGCAAAGAGGAGCTAACCGTTACACCGTCTATAAACAAGAGATCCAATTCTTTAATGCCGGTTGTTTTAAGGGTGGCCAGCATCTCCAGGGTAACGGTATCATTGCATGAGTATAAGACTTCACCCGTTTCAGGGTCCACAATATCATGAGCCAGGGCCCGATTGATCAGGCTGTCCTCGTACTCTGGAATTAAGGTTATTCCGGCGGCCTCAATCAGTCTGATGGCTCGTCTGGTGATTTTCTTGTCCCGTTTAACAATGACGTCCCCGGTGCGGGGATCCAGTATGTCCTCCTTGGCCTTGTCGCCTTGAAAGAACACGGCATTAAACTTCCGGGTGATGCCGCCGTCAGCGTCCAGATAAAAGATGTCTGTCTCATAGAAAAAATTCAACAGTTCTTCCGATGAGTAGCCGAGGGCTTTCAAGAGCAGGGTCACAGGAAATTTCCGTCGACGATCGATCCGGACGTAAAGAATATCTTTGGCGTCGAATTCGAGGTCGATCAAAGACCCCCTAAGGGGGATTATTCGGCAGGAATATAGCAGCTTGTCACGATGGGTAGCGCCTTTGTCGTGGTCGAAAAAAACACCCGGCGATCTGTGCAACTGACTAACGATACCCCGCTCCGTCCCATTGATGATGAACGTTCCATTCTCAGTCATCAAAGGAATAGTGCCAAAATAGATTTCCTGCTCTTTCACATTTCGGATGGTCCTGAGCCCGGTGTCTCTATCCATTTCATAGACAACAAGTTGGACCGTAATCTTGATGGGCGCCTCATAGGTCATTCCACGTTGGAGGCATTCCTCCACATCATACTTGACCTCACCCAGCGAGTAGTGTTTGAATTCCAACGACGCGGTTCCGCTGAAATCCCAGATCGGGAACACGCTCTTGAACACCGCCTGAAGGCCTACATTCTCTCTCTTTTCCGGTGAGACATCATCTTGAAGAAATCGGGAATAAGACTGCTTCTGCATCTCGATAAGGTTCGGAATACCGACAATCTTGTCGATTTTGCCGAAATTCTTTCTATGCCGGTAAAAAGATGAAACTTTAAAGGCCATAATGTCTCCAAGAAATATCTTCCATCCAGACGTTATATAAGACGACCCTTAAGGCAGCCATAAGTGCGGCCTGGCCGGGTCTCTCCAATGTTTCACGTCTCTAAATGCCCACTTCCGACAGTAAAACAGCCGACCCCGACGCTCCGCGGCAGGGTCCCCCAAAAGAACTCAAATATGTATGTGTGGCCTTGAGAATCCAGGTGCTCCGATAATATTCTCTGATTAATTAAAATACATCGGATTAATGGGGGAGGGGGTGGCTCAATCGGTCCGATGGTCACAGTGCCGCGAAACGGGCCTAGCCTATTCACCCCTATCTCTGCCGATTAATTCAGTGCCGGATCGGGACTGAATTTCGCTCCAAGACGCTGGAAGGCGAGATAGCTATCTGCCTTGACAACGTCTCGAAGACGATCGTTTGCTACCAGCCCTGGAAAAGATGTGAACCAAAGGTGGGTCTTCGACTAAACAAGAGAGCTTCGTGGGCAAGTAGGGTAAGGCTAGACGATTTCAATCGTGCCCCCAGCTTCTTCCAATTCCTTCTTGATGCTTTCGGCCTCTTCTTTGGAGACCCCTTCCTTGACTACACTGGGAGTCTCATCGGCTACCGCTTTGGCTTCTTTTAGGCCAAGTCCGGTTAAGGCTCTGATGACTTTAATGACTTGAATCTTCTTATCGCCGCAGCTCGTCAGCTTAACGTCAAACTCAGTTTTCTCTTCGACAACGGGTGCAGCTTCACCTGGAGCAGCAGCCACCGCAACAGTCGCGGCCGCAGCCGAAACACCAAATTTTTCCTCAAGCTCTTTAATCAATTCCGCCAGGGCCAGGACGCTCATGTTAGATATGAAATCGATTACATCTTGTTTTGTTATGTCCGCCATCCCAATTCTCCTTTAAAACGAAACGGCGCCGTGAAGTCGGTATTGATTACACCTGGGGCGCCGAAATATAAACTGATTATTCAGGTAGGGCCGATCCTTCTTTTTTGTCGGCTATGGCCTGAAGCGCCCTCAAAAACGTAGCAATGATCTGGTTTAACGTAGACACCAGACCGGTTGGAACTGCATTCATCGTGCCCAGCAGTCTTCCCAGCAGGACTTCTCGCGACGGAAGCTTCGAAAATTGAACGATCTCATCACCTTGAAAAACATTACCGTCAACGTACCCGACCTTAATAGAAAACTTGTCCTCAGCCTTGGCGAAATCGGCCAATACCTTGGCCATGGTGATGGGTTCATCATAACTGATGGCCACTCCGGCCGGACCGGAAAAATGGTCCTTCAAACGACTGACACCCGTATCCTTGGCAGCCAAATTCATCAGAGAATTCTTGACCACCTTATATTCCACCCCACCCTCTCGGAGGGCATCGCGGAGGCGGCTCATTTTTTCAACCGTTAGTCCACTGAAATTGGTCAAAACGACAGCCTTGGCCCGGGCGAAGCGTTTGTGCAGATCTTGTACTACCTGGTCTTTTTGTTCTCGATTCAATCCTGTTTTCCCCCCCTTCTCTGACAGTTACTATGCTCTATCTTCTTTTCACGGACCCCTGTCAGAGAGAGACAAAACCACCTGGGTAGTCATCAATCTGGTCTGGGCAGGCAACTTGGTTTAAGCGTGCTCGGACGCACCTGCTTTCTCCGACCGGAGTATTCAATCATCGTCATGATATAGATGACGGCGATATTATTTTTTCTCAATATCTTATCAGTTAGGCCCAGACCGGCGTACCTTAGGGTCGGCATGACTGTTATATGGGATCCAACAGCCCGTTTTTGTTCAGCCGCCAAGACCTGGCCTAGATCAGATATAGATGGGATCAATTAGGCCTGCTTGAGTAAATCCTTCACAACCAAAGGATCTATTTTTACTCCCGGCCCCATGGTGGTGGAAATAGCCACTCCTTTGAGGTAGGTGCCTTTGCTGGCCGAAGGCTTGAGTTTGAGGACCATCTCAAAAAAAGCGGTCATGTTCTGGAGAATCTTTTCCTTACCAAAGGAGACTCGGCCAACCGGGGCGTGGACGACGCCGGCTTTTTCCACCCTGAAGTCGATTTTACCGGCCTTGAGATCAGACACGGCCCTGGCCACGTCGAAGGTGACAGTGCCCAGTTTGGCATTGGGCATTAATCCACGGGGACCCAAAATCTTTCCCAGTTTCCCGACCGTGCCCATCATGTCCGGAGTGGCGACGGACTTATCAAATTCAAGCCATCCACCCTTGATCTTTTCGACCAGATCATCTGACCCGACAAAATCGGCTCCGGCATCAAGGGCTTCCTTTTCTTTCTCGCCCTTGGCGAAGACCAGAACTCGAACGGTTCGTCCCGTCCCGTGCGGGAGAACCACCGAGCCCCTAACCATCTGGTCAGCGTGCCTCGGATCAACGCCCAGGCGAACCGCCACGTCGACCGTTTCGTCGAATTTTGCATAAGCGTTTTCAAGGGTCAAGGAAAGGGCCTCATCAAAACCGTACTTATTGATTCGGTCGATCATCTTAACCGCATTCTTGTATTTTTTTCCTCGAAAAGCCATTAACGACTCCTGATAACTGAATCCCGCCAAATCATACGGAGGAGAAAATATAAACAAATGGCAAAACAATCAGTCGATAATCTCAATACCGATACTTCTGGCCGTGCCGGCGATAGTCCGATAGGCAGACTCAAGACTGGTGGTGTTCAAATCGGGCAGCTTCATTTTGGCGATGCTTTCGACTTGTTTCTTGGTTAACTTGGCCACCTTATTGCGATTGGGTTCGGCTGAGCCTTTTGGCAATTGAGCTTCTTTTTTTAACAAAATAGAGGCCGGCGGCGTCTTGGTGATGAAGGTGAAAGATCTATCTGAATAGATTGTCACCACCACCGGGATAATCATCCCGTCTTGACCCTGAGTCTTGGCATTGAATGCCTTGCAGAACTCCATTATATTAACGCTATGTTGACCCAACGCCGGACCGATCGGGGGTGATGGATTGGCACTCCCAGCCGGGACCTGCAGCTTAACATTTGCGATTATCTTTTTTGCCATCCTCAAAACTCCTCACGTTGTCTTTATAAACCACATACAACCCGAATCCGGTTTACACCTTGCCTTAACCATTCATCACGGCGCGTAAGCTTTTAATCTCATTCCGGGCTAAATTCGGCCAAAAAGATAAGGTTAGATCTTGGCCACCTGAAAAAATTCCAATTCCACCGGGGTCGACCGACCAAAAATGCTGATCAGCACCCTGACCTTGCCCTTATCCGGCTTCACCTCATCAACAACACCATTAAAGTTGGTAAACGGACCTTCCACCACCCGGACATTATCACCAACTTCAAGCTGCATTTTCGGTTTGGGGCGGAGAGTCCCTTCGGCCATCTGACCAAGAATTCTCTGAGCATCCTCTTCGGGTACCGAAGCCGGTTGATTTTTCCCCCCCACAAACCCGGTCACCTTGGGAGTGTTCTTGACGATGTGCCATGTTTCATCGTTCATCGCCATCTTGATCAAGATGTACCCAGGGTAGAACTTCCGAGACGTGGTCTTCTTTTCACCCTTGACCATCTCCATAACTTTTTCAGTTGGAACCAATATCGTCTCAAACTTGTCTTCCGCGTGGTATTGCTTGATCCGTTCCTCCAGGGCCGACTTAACCTTGTTCTCATACCCGGAATAGGTGTGAATAATGTACCATTTTAAGTTTGAATCCATCGGCCTAACCCCCGTCACTCCCAAACACTAACCGTGTCTCTTACCATTTATTAAAGCTGGCCGGTATTACACCCCTGGGGTCAGTCCCTGAGCGATGACCAATTACCTTGTGACAACACACAACCGCTAGGCAAGGAGGGATCCAGATTTATCATTGGATGACCACTTTGTTTCACTTCACCTCTGTCTAGTTGCGATTAGTTGCAGCGCCCGGTAGAGATGGACCGGGCCAGGCGTTGGTTATCTCCATTCAAAGGTTGTCGTCAGGCATAATTGTTATTTTAATTTAGCCCGGCCTGGCCGCCTGGGTAAGGATTTATTTGATGACCGAACCCACTAACTGCGTCAGCCCAAAATCAACAAAACCCAAATACATCGACACCAGTGCCACCACAACCAGAACAACCGAGGTCGATGCGATAGTTTCTTTCCGAGAAGGCCAGGTCACCTTTTTCAGCTCAATCTTGACTTCCCGCAAAAATTGAACCGACGTGGTGAAAGAATTCTCAAGAAAGCCGGTCTCCGGGAGGCGTGCTTTTTTCTTTTTCTGAGCGGCCTTATCAGTAGCGGCTTTGCGACCAGAGGTGTC
The DNA here is from genome assembly GCA_015233295.1 of Deltaproteobacteria bacterium. Taxonomy (GTDB): domain Bacteria; phylum Desulfobacterota; class JADFXK01; order JADFXK01; family JADFXK01; genus JADFXK01. Next base: position 9,611 of record JADFYC010000113.1, read on the forward strand.
GGTATTCGCCCGGATGCCCTCGCCCTTTTCGCCGGGCGTGGAGGTCTCATCGCTCCCATTCTTCTTCATTATTTTTAGCTTAGCCATGTTTTCGTCTGTGGCGCCTGGAGGTCGTAAATTTGAGACCCCGGATTTGATCTGGTTAATGATGCCCGCCGTTCGGGATAATTATCGTCGTAACCTAAAGGCCGAATCTACCCCGGCTGCCCTAAAGGTATATTGTTATTCCGGTACGCAATTCGCCTCGG
>JADFYC010000114.1 GCA_015233295.1 Deltaproteobacteria bacterium
GCTTCCTCCGACCAATCAGGGCAATCTTCGCAGGAGAAGCTTCGCCATTTTTCAGCCAAAGTCAGGCAGAACATATAGTTCGTGCAGTCCAAAAAACGATGTTTCGATACATCTTCAAAACAGATGGCCTCGTTCAGCCTCTTGGGGCCAGGCTTAAACGGCAAATTTGTCAGTGATGTATTTTCCTTGTGAGATTTCTTCTTCCCCATAGTGATCAATCATTCGTCAGTTTCAAAGTCATAGTGTTGTACAAAAATTACTTGGTACCATAGTATCAAGAAGCATTGGTTGCCTGATCCGGTCGTTGAGCCCGGAATCCGTTCCCTTGGTTCGACTGCACCTTAACAGAATGATTTACGCTCTGTCAATTACGTTTGGCCGGACCTTCATATAAAGTGATTCTTTTTTAGCAGGTTAGAGTCCATCAGATAATGTCTTTACCGTTCGACCACGTTAAAAGCTCGATCTCCGCGGACGCCGCGAAAATTAGAGAACAGTAGAGATATTAAGGGAAATATGTAGAAGACAAAAAACTTTACATCCCTCTTTGTTATCTTTGCCTTCTCTGAGGTTAGGCTTCTTTTTGAAATTGGCCGTTGCAACCGGCCCGGTTTTGGGGTATGGGGAGCCAGTGTCTAAAAAGATCCGGCTGCCGGCGGATGTGGCGCCCTATCCCGCACCCGAGACCAGGCTCGATGGCCGACATTCCAGACCGCACCAGGGACCAACGGAGATGTAAAACATGCCTGTTAAGATGATCGGGCAACTCATGACCGTCATCGCCTTATCAGTTATCCTGCTGTTGGCGGGATGTGGCGGATTCGATGACGGCTTAAAATCCGGCTATGGATACACCGGCCCCCTGCGGGCCGCCAGGCTGACCCAGGACAACGCCACAGCAGTGTTTCCAGACCTGCCCCTGGGTTTCACAGTTCCTAGATCACGCCTGGCCATGTTCCCGAAGACAATTTATGACACCCTTGAGGTCTTGGGCGTGTTGGCCAGACCAGCCGGGGCGACCGGGTCCAGGAACGGTGTTATCCATTATCTAACGGATGTCACAGCAGAAATATTGATAGCTCAACTAAATGATATCCCGCCGACGTCTCTGGATGGAGAACCAATGATGCCTGTGGATATCACGGTCATGGGAGCTAAAGGCAGTTACACGCTTCTGGGTGATTTTCACCGAGTTAATGGAGAGTATTCTTTTTCCATCATTTTAGATAATTATATCGAATCAGAAGGCGGCCCGGTAATCAACGGGACCTTGAAGGCGACGGGCGCTATTCCCAGAGGAAGGGACGCCGGATACAGTTTCAAAATGATCCTGGGCATCGACTCTTTTAGTCTCAAACAGGAGGCCGAACCGGGAGGCGTTCCCGGCGGTGTTGGGCTGAAGGGCACCATAACCTATCAGGTTCATGACGGAGGGTATGGAGAACAGAGGGAGGGTGGAATAACTCAAACCTTTAACTGCGACGTCCGGGATGCCATGTCCGGGAAAATGCAAAAAACCGACCTGGCTATGTCCTGCGGCTGGACGTGGAAGCAGTTAGGCGGCGGGTGGATACCGATACTGAATCCAACGTCTATTCGATTTGAGGGCCGGAATTGGAGCACCGACCTGGGTGGATTTGTCGACCTATCGACCCGGCTAGTGGCACATGACCAGGTTCTGGCCGGGTACTTGATCGTGCGTGGCGCTCAGGGAAGCACTCTTCGGTTGAGCGTTGACACCTCGCAATTGGAGCTGGACAGCCATGGCGACGGTCGGTTTGAAGGCCACGTCAAGACTTTCCCGACCGTGGTCTTGTTCAATCGTTTTTTTCACTCCTAATCGGCCTGGTTACGGGGCCGCGTATTGGAAATGCATATAACGCAGGGGAAAGTAAAGGGCCCAGAGGTTTTCTTTGATATTTCAAAGAGCCTCTAAAATCTCCCGGCCTCTCTCTTTCTCCCCCGCCGACGCAGTGCCCTCTTTACCAGATGACGCCGGTGCCGAATGTGGCGCCTTGGATGGCCGCTTCCTCCAGAGACTTAGCCGCGACGTCCGGGCCGACTCCCCGATGGACCATCAACGAGATGGCTTTGATCATGTTGCCGGGTTTGTCATATTGAAATACGTTGCGGCCCATGGACACACCGTAGGCCCCGGCAGACATGGCTCCATGAATCACGTCCAGGATATCCCTGTCCCTGGCTTTCTTTTCCCCGCCGATGGCCACCACGGGCACCGGACAAACAGACACAACTTCAGCAAAACTCTCAGCGTCCCCAGTGTATGGCACCCGGACCACATCCGCGCCCAATTCCGCCCCAATCCGGGCAGCTCGCATGACGCCCAGGATTTGCTTCTGGCGGTCTTTTTCTTCGCCCGGATCCATTAAGGCAAACAGGGGCATCCCCCAATGCGCCGCATCCCGGGCCACCAGTCCCAATATGTCCAACATTTCAGGTTCATCTTCACCGCCGATGCTGATCCGGACCGAAACTGCGTCGGCCCCTAATTGAACGGCCTCTTCCACTTCCGTGACCAGGGTTTGCCGATGATCCTTAGAGGTGGCGGTCAGGTGAATAATCAGGCCGATATCTTTACCACTCCGGCGGTGAGCTGAGGAGACTATGCCTTTGTGCAGGATGACGGCGTTGGCGCCGCCCAGGGCCATGGTATCAACACAGTTTCGGATGTCTCTAATGCCTTCTATGGGACCCATGCCCACGCCGTGAATGAGTGGAATGATCACCGTCTTTTTGGTGTTGCGGTCCATCACCCTTTCTATTCGAACTTTTTTTCCTAACATCATAAGTCCCCTTTCTGACATCTGTCTTAACCGGCTTTAACGAAGAATGGGCAGTCAAAATTTTGGGCGATTACAGCTTTGTCCGGAACCTAACGGATTGATTTCCACCGGAGGAGGTGGTCGACCAACACGATCTTAACCATGGCCTCTAACACTGGAATGACCCGGGGAATGGCGGAAACATCATACCGGCCGGTAAGTTTTAGTTTATCCGGGTTTCCTTGCCGGTCAATGGTGTCTTGCTCCAGATAGATGGACGGAATAGGCTTGACCGGAACCCGCAGCACAATCTCATCTCCGTTGGAAATCCCGCCCAAAATCCCCCCGGCATTGTTGGTCCTGAATCCGTCAGGCGTAAGTGGGTCGTTATTTTGGGATCCTTTGCAGCCGGCCGCGGCAAATCCGGCCCCAAATTCCACCCCCTTGACGGCGCCGATAGACAACACCGCCTTGGCCAACTCCGCATCCAGCTTGTCGAACACCGGCTCACCCAGGCCGGCGGGGCAGCCCCAAACCCGAACCTCCACCAGGCCGCCAAGGCTATCGCCTTCTTTCCGGGTCTGGGCCACTTTTTCAGACATGGCTGGAACTACCTGCATATCCGGGCAAAAGAACTCATTCTGTTCAATGTCTCTGATATCTACCTTTTGGGCTCGAATACCGCCACATTCGAGAGTGTAACCTAAGACCTTGATTCCGGCGGGGATTAAAATGCGATCCGCCACGACCCCCGCCGCCACTCTGGCCGCGGTTTCCCGGGCTGACGACCGACCGCCGCCCCGATAGTCGAAGTGAGTGAATTTCTTAAAGTAGGTAAATTCAGCGTGGCCCGGTCGGAAAAGTCGGGACAGCACCTCATACGGGTCGCTTTTGACATCCTGGTTGTGAATAATCAGGGTAATGGGTGCGCCTGTGGTCAGGTCTTTGAACACTCCTGAGGCGATCTCCACCCGGTCTTTTTCAGCTCGGGGTGTCTCCACCGCTGATTTGCCGGGCCGCCGCCGGGCCATATCTCTGATAAAATCTTCTGACCGCAGGGGCAACTGAGAAGGGCAGCCATCGATGACAACCCCGATCATTGGCCCGTGGGATTCCCCAAAAGTGGTCACTCTGAAAGCTTGTCCAATGGTATTACCTGGCATCCAGTTAATCTTTCCTTTCAGCTAGCGATTCTTGTTAATGTCTGAGGGACTAATCATCCCCAAAATCAGGGGGCAGACGGTCTACGATCCAGTCGACCACTTCTTGGGGTGCCAATGAGCCGGTGTCGATGGCTATGTCCCCGGCATTATTATAATGTGACTTCCGCTCCAGCAAGACCGCGGCAATCTCAGCCACCGGATCGGCACCGGTGAGAGATGGCCGCACTTGCCCCGTGACGATGTCCGCGGCCATTCTGTTTCGAATCGTCTTCGGCCCCGCCTGAAGCCAAACCACCCAACCGTTTTCTTTGAGTTGGGAAACATTCCGGTCGTCCATCACGGCGCCTCCGCCGGTGGCGATGACCAAATTATCTTTCCGGGCCAGTTCGCTGATCACCTGCCTCTCGTAGCCACGAAAAGCGGGCCAGCCTTCTTCGGCCACTATTTGGGGAATGGGCCGGCCGGATCGAAGTTGGATTACGGAATCGGAATCGACGAAATCCCGGCCCAATTTTTCCGCCAGTAGCTTCCCCACCGCAGATTTTCCGCAACACCGGTACCCAATGAGCACAATATTCATACGTCATTCATATAAGGAAAATTAAAAGGGCCGCAGATTGCACCCACGGCCCTTCAGGATAAACCGTGGTCCTACCTTCCCCACGGCCTTAGTCGTCGTCAGCACGATACCGACCCGTGAGCGAACTTGCCCCCCAAAGCCAACAATAAAGTGGAAAACAGGACCACCTTTCCTGGACACAGATTGAATTTGCGTCAGGGAGAGCATTTGGGACAAGAGGCCTAAAGATAGACTCAACACGGGCATAATTGGCGCTTTTAGAAAGCCTGTCGCTGGTTGCTTGTGCTCGGTACTTGTTGAAAACAGCCGGCCACGAGTAACGCTCTGATCTGGAAAAAACGCAAGCTACGGCCGTTCGAGCTATATATAAAAATTACCTGATTGTCAAGCCAAAATTAGAATTGCTGAGTTCCTGTCGGATTACTTGACAACGGAATTATATTCATGCTATAACACATTAATATTTAATCATTTTAAAAAACATTACGACTAATCGCCACGACATTGAAATCTGCCAACAGGAAACTCTCAGGCCGGTTTAATCATGACAAAGAATCCCAAAAAACGCGTTGATGTATTGTTGGTCGAGAAAGGTCTCTACCCGACCAGGGAACAGGCCAGAGCCGCGGTCATGGCCGGACAGGTCTGGGCTGACGGCCGGCCGGTGCAGAAAGCAGGTAGTCCCCTGCCCGAAACGGCGCTGCTGGAGGTACGAGGTCCCAAGAATCCTTACGTCAGCCGGGGGGGGCTAAAGCTGGAGGCAGCCTTGCGAGAGTTTGAGGTCGCCCCGGCCGGATTGACCGCCCTGGACGTCGGGGCCTCCACCGGAGGATTCACCGACTGTCTCCTCCAGCACGGGGCTATCAAGGTCTGGGCCTTGGATGTGGGCCACGGGCAACTGGACTGGAAACTCCGCAATGATCCCCGGGTGGTCACCTTGGAGAAGGTTAATGCCCGAAACCTGGCTGAAGCCGGCTTACCTCCGGTGCCCCTGGCCGTGATTGACGTTTCATTTATCTCCCTGAGATTAATCCTACCGTCAGTATATGAATCGATCTCCCCAGGGGGGCAAGTGCTGGCTCTGGTCAAGCCGCAATTCGAGGTCGGCCGGTCCGAAGTGGGCAAAGGCGGCCTGGTCAAGGACCCGGCCAAACACCAGCGGGTGGTGTCGGAACTGGCCATCTTCGCCACGGATTTAGGCTTCCAATTTCAGGGCAGTACGGCCTCGCCCATCCTCGGGGCCAAGGGGAACCGGGAGTTTTTTATTCACCTGCTGAAGCCCGACCGGATGCCATGAGTGTGACGAATTTCCTTGCGCTCAACGGTTGTTCCGCGGGGCCAGGCGGTGCATCAATTGTCAGGCTGAAGTAGACCTGGATTGAATCCGCAGCGCCGGGACGATGTGTGACCCGCTCCCGGGAATCGTGGCGGGGGATAGCTTTTCCCAGGCCGGATTAACTCCAAGCCTGGGGCTGTCGACTAGAAATCCTTAAAATCACCGTCATCCATAGGAATCACGCGTTCGGGGCGGACTTCTCTGCCCCCATTTCCTTTAATCAATCTCACTTCCTTTGTCTTTTCAAGTCTATGGGCGGGCATGGGGACCCGGACCGAAGTGGTTGATTCCTCTCTGCTCTTCTTTACTTCCCGGGAATGGGCCTTCCCACCCACCAGAGTCATTAATTCCATGACATAACTCTTCATTTGGACGGCCTGGGCACTTAGTTCCTCCGAAGCCGAAGCGGATTCCTCGGCGGTGGAGGCGTTTTGCTGGGTGACTTTTTCCACCTCCGATATGGCCCGATTTGATTGTTCGATTCCTTCGGCCTGTTCCTTAGAGGCCGCGGCGATTTCCCCGACCAGCTCGGCTACCTTGGAAGAGCTATCAGCCACCTGGGTAAAGGCCTGGCTGGTCACGGACACCAAGGTACTGCCATCTTTGACTTTTTTGCCCGTGTCATCAATCAGGTTAGAGGTACTCTTGGCCGCCTCAGCCGCTCTTAGGGCCAGATTTCTGACTTCATCGGCCACCACGGCGAATCCCACGCCGGCATTACCCGCCCTGGCCGCCTCCACCGCGGCGTTTAAGGCCAGTAAATTGGTCTGGAAGGCGATTTCGTCGATGGTTTTGATGATCTTGGCCGTCTGCTCACTGGCTTCAAAAATTTCTTTCATCGACTGGTTTAATTCCATCATAACCCGATTGGCGGTTCCGGCAGATTGATTTGTCATATCAATGACATGATTAGCTTCGTCGGCATGTTCGGCATTGTTGCTGGCGATAGTGGACAATTCTTCAAAAGTTGACGATGTTTCTTCGACCGCGGAAGCCTGTTCAACCGCTCTTTCAGCCAGTAATTGACTGGATGAGGCGACTTGCAGTGAGGCCGTAGCCACCTGGTCGGCTCCAGCGGAGAGTCTTGAGATAACCCAATAGATCGGTTTAGCGATGGTGCGCGAGCTGATCAGGTACATAACCAGGGCCATCAACACAATAGCCGCCAGAGACACCCCGGCCATGGCCGACAGTTGATTCTTAATATTGGACATCACCTGTTTTTGGGATAGGACGATGGACACGGCCCCAGGGCCCTGGTTAAGAAAAGTCACCCCGGTCATGGCCTGGTAGAACGGCTCCCCGTCGATACTGATGTCCCGATAAAGCTTTTCCTGGGTCAGTCTTTTTAGAAACTCGGAATTTTCGGTCATGGAGGTATGGGTGCCCAGGGCCGGCTTTCCGTCAGGCAACAAAAGATCGAACTGAGTCCCGGTGATTTGGTCGAGGGTCTTAACAAAATTGGCCTGAAGCACCGTCCTGACCAACAACCGGCCCAAGGTCACCTTTTTGTTTTGATCCTTTTCGGCGTCGTAAACCTCGGCAGACACGGGAACCACAAAATCAAGATAGATCGTCTTTCCATCAGTCGAAAAACCGTCACCCGCGGAAGCCGCCACGCCGACCAGGGCCGGCACCCAGGCCGGAATCGGGGCCGTACTCCATTTGTCATAATTATTAGTTAAATCATCCGTGGCGGGGAAGGACCCCCGACCTTTTTCGGTGATCGAGCCAAAATCATCTTTCCCCCCGAACACCAGGGGCTTTCCCGCCGAGTCAATCATTACGACGGCAAACCAACGGCGCAATTTCTGGAAGCTTCGTACGAAAAGCAGGAGATCACGTTTTTGGTTTTCCATAATCTCCAACATTGATTCGTTTCCTTCAACCAATTTGACATTTTCAGCCACAAACTTGATCGGTTCAATCAGTTTTTTTTGTTCCGCCAGGCCCTTGATATCTTCACTGGTGGCCCGGAACAATTCTTTAAGTTGATAATGGTAAACGGCCAAAGAATTATCCAGCCGTTCTTGAGCCACTTGCGCCCCGGCCCGAAGCGACATATACACGCTGATAAACATAATAATGGCAATGGCCAGGAAAAGACACGACACCGAACTCAACATGATCTTAGTTTTAAGTCCCATAAGGAATCCTCCAATAACTCAAGCCCCACTTTATTTGTTAGGCTGGGCAGCGTCCCAAGACCGTAAAAAATTTCATGTGTTTCCCCTGAGCACCTTTCGAATCAGCCCGGCCATCTCCCTAAAATCCAGCGGTTTCATCATAAATCCTTTAAAACCGGCCTGTTCAGCCTTTTCTTCATTCATTGTTTCACTGAATCCGGTGCAAATAATTATCGGGAGTTCAGGACGGACGCGCATCATCTCCAGGGCCAGGTTTTTCCCGGTCATATTCGGCATGGTCATGTCGGTGATGACTAAATCAAAATTATCCGGATGTTCCAGAAAGACTTCCAACGCCTCCACGCTGCTTGTTTTGCCCGTAACTTTATAACCAAGGCGGCCCAGCTTTTTTTCACCAATTTCGACTAAACCTTGTTCATCATCCACGAAAAGTATTCTCTCCGACCCTCCCGGGACGACCTCGCCGGCCCGGTCTGTTTGTTCCGCTTGTTCCGCTTGTTCCGCTTGTTCCGCTGGTAACGGGAGAAGAATATTAAAGACCGTTCCTTTCCCGGTTCGTCGGATACGCTGATATCACCGCCATGGCTCTTGACTATGCCGTGGACGATGGCCAAACCCATGCCCGTCCCTTTGCCTTTAGCTTTGGTGGTGAAAAACGGCTCAAAGATTCGATCCAATATGTTTCGGGCTATGCCGTGTCCCGTATCGCCGACCGATAGTTTAAGGTAGCTCCCCGGCTTTAAATCAACATATCCGGCCGCGGAATCCGCATCCAGAATAAAGTCGTTCAGTCCGATTGACAATGTCCCGCCATTCTCTTGCATGGCGTGGCCCGCGTTGATGCAAAGATTCAGCAAAACCTGGTGCATTTGAGAGGGATCACCCAGAATGGTTGACCTCTTGGCTGATATGCATTGTTTAAATGTAATATTAGAGGGCAGGGAGGCCCGGAGCAATTTCAAAGCCTCATTTATAATTGACTGAATGTCAAAGATTTCTTTCTCTTGGTTGGACTGCCGGCTGAGTATTAATATTTGCTTGACCAAATCTTTGGCCCTTTGGGCGGCCTTTAGTATTTCCTCTATAAATTCAGGGTTGGCCAGGCCCGATTTAGCATCACTTAAGGCCATTTCCGCATAACCGAAGACAGAGCCGAGGATATTGTTGAAATCGTGGGCAATTCCTCCGGATAAGGTCCCAATGGCTTCCATCTTTTGGGTTTGGCGGAGCTGTTCCTCGATGTGTTTCCGGTCCGTAATGTCCTGGTTCAGGCCGATCAGCCGGATAGGTCGGCCTTCGGCGTCTCTGATAACCATGCCGTTCGTTTTTATGCACCTCACGGACCCGTCGGGACGAATGATCCGGAAGTCGAAATCGTACGTCTTCTTTCCGCCAAGAGCGGCTCTTCTTTCATCCTGGACCATAGCCCGGTCATCGGGATGCAGGCAGGTTTCCCAAACTTCAGAACACACGGGGAAGGCCTCCCGGGCCACCCCGTAGATCTCGAACATCCGATCATCCCAGAACAAGACATTATTTTTGAGGTCCAGGTCCCAGATGCCCAGATGTCCGGCAGTCGTAGCCAGCCGGAGGCGTTGGCCGGCTTCCAAAAGGGCTTCCTCAGCCATTAGCTTGGCCAAGGCTATGGCCACATAATCCACCAGTTCCTCCAGCAAAGCAATTTTTTCGGGAGAGAAGCGTCCGATACCCCTATCGTTGAATTGAAACAATCCGAAGGTCTCATCCTGCAAACGGAGCGGAATCAGGGCCACCGACTCATATCCCTCGCCGTTACAACGGTTGCGGGTTTTCGCCTGCCGGTCCGCATCAGT
>JADFYC010000115.1 GCA_015233295.1 Deltaproteobacteria bacterium
CGGGTTTCGGATGGTTCCCTGGCGCCTGGGGTATTCTGGAACGATCACCGGCAGGTCCGGTTCAGCCGCGGGCGGCGTTGGTTCTTCAGTGCAGGCTGAACAAGCCAGAAAGACCAGCACAAAGACGACCAGGATATTGAAGAATGATGTTTCTTTCTTAAGCTTCAAGACGCCTCCCTGGATTAGTTATGAAACAGAATATCATTCTGTTAGCTCTGAAAAATAGAATCAAGTCGGCCGGGAGCGGAGATGCCGAAAAATGTGAGCCACCGGTTAAGTGTTGAGGGCCGGTTGCTTACCCAAAAATAAAGGGCTTAAATTTATCTTTAAGCCCTGGTAGGTTATTGGGTTATCGGTCGGCGATATTATCCTGGTTCCGTGTGTTGACAAAGGTGACGGACCAAAAACATGACGGAGGTGGTTGTGGTTATTAAAGCCTCAAACCAAATCCTGGGCGATGAATTACCCCGATGTTGTCATGTTACCGAGGACCCTCGGTGGCGGCTCCGGATTCCAGAGTACATTTGGTGAAGTCGATGGCCTGGTTGCAGCCGGAGCAGGTGTGCGCCTTATTGAATTCGTCGGAGAAAATCTCTTTTTCCTTGCCACAGTTGGGACATTTACAGGAAAATGATTGCAAATTCTTATTTTGTACAAAACCCGGACAGTGTTGAGGTGTAGTGCTCATAGTTTCCTCCTTGGTTTTTGATAGGATGTTTGGGGTGCTAAAACGGCTGATTCCGTTTCCACATCGTTTGAAAGGACCCCGAAATTGGCTTCAACACAAAAAACGGAGGTTCCTCTAGGCCACATCATAGCACAGTCGTTTCGCCCTGTCAAGAAACTGGCGAAATCAGCATCTGCGGTCAAATCCTCTTTTAGGATGCGAACAACCTGAGAAGAGAGTGGAGGTTATTTGATCCGGTTCACCGCCCCTTGGATTAGACTTTTGGTTCTGAAAGAAGGCTCGGTTAGGGTGGTCGTTCTGATATTGCTTGCTTGCCGGTAAAAAATGCGGTAAATATTAATCAGTCTTCCGCGTCCACCTCTTTCTGCCTTATCTCCACACACCGATGTCGGGACCATCTCTTAATCCGCCGGGGAGCCCCTGGGCGTTCTGCGTCAAACCTTTATCCTGGTATTGTTGAGCTATGCCTTTACTTTTTTATCTAGTCTTGACCGCTCTTTTTGGTCTGCAAGTAATCGTTTGGTGGCTGGTCTTTTTTAAGACGCCGGCCGGTGGAATGAGCATTTCCCGCCGGGCCCTGATTGTGCTGATCCCGGTGGTGGTGTTGAATGGATCTATTCTGTGGATCCTGTTCCGGTCGCCATCCATCTTTGCGTTGGACCTCTGGGCCCGAAAATGGGTTGTGTTTCCTGTGTCGATCTACTTTTGGTCGATACTGACCACGGGCCTGACCCTGGCGGCCTGGTCGGTAGTGGGGATTATCTATTGTTTGCCAAAGCGGATAAGGACGTCCCGGGCAGAACGGCAAGCCATGGATCATTCCCGGCGAGAGGTGTTGTCCCAGGGGGCGCGGGCCATATTTGGGCTGAGCCTCACCGTGGCGGGATATTCTGCTTACCAGGCCAGGACCGACATTGAGGTGACCAGGGTGGACATCCCCTGCGGCCCCGCGCATTCTCGGCTGGCCGGGTTAAGCCTGGTCCAATTGAGCGATCTGCACCTAGGCTCGCTGGTCGGGCCTAATGATGTTTTCCACGCTTTGGAAACGGCTCTCGCCTTAAAACCTGATATTTTGGTGATTACGGGTGATGTGGTGAATCATCGGCCCGACTTTATCAAACCGTGTATTCCTTTCTTGAAGGAACTTAAGGTGCCGCTGGGGGCGTATGCGGTGATGGGGAATCACGATTTTTATGCCGGTGTGGAAGAGGTCTGCCGACTGCTGGCTGACACGCGGGTGACCGTGCTCAGAAACCGGAAGGTTACTTTTCCCGGATTCGAGGAACAGCTCGAGATGATGGGGGTCGATGACCCGGTTTTCGGTTGGGCGGAGAACATCCGGAATTTTGGCTGGGCGTCCGGTCTGCTGCAGCAAAAGCGGCCGGGGGTATATACCATACTTTTATCCCATCGGGGCAAAATCTTTGACTTAGCGGTAAGTCATGGGATCGAGCTGACCCTGTCCGGACACACCCATGCCGGTCAGGCGGTGCTGCCGGGCAACAAAGAGTGGAATCTGTCCAGCCTGGCGCTGAAATACACTAACGGAATATACCGGCAAGATGGCCGGTTGCTGTATGTCAACCGCGGCATTGGTTTTATTGTCGCTCCGGTGCGGATAAATTGCCCTCCTGAAGTGACCAGGTTCATTTTTTGTTAGTCCCGCCGGGGCCGATCACATTTTTTTCTTGTCAACCCACTTGCGTTATGATAATAATGCCTGTTTTTAAATCATCGGTGCTTTAAAGCACTGATCTATTAAATCACACGCGTTCTGAGGCGCCGGCCCAGGTGCCCCGATTCCATGCCAGCCAGGGGAGGGGGTCAAGCGGCGTCGTTGACGAAGGCGGAGGACAAACCTAAATCGAACAAGGAGAATAATCGTGTCCTACATCACAATGAAGCAACTTTTGGAAGCCGGTGTCCATTTCGGTCATCAAACCCGGCGTTGGAATCCCAAAATGAAGCCGTACATTTTCGGGGCCAGGAACGGGATCTACATTATTGATCTCCAGAAGACGGTGCAGCTTTTTCGGGAAGCTTATAATTTCATCGTCAATACAGTCGTAGAGGGTCATTCGGTTTTGTTTGTGGGAACCAAGAAACAGGCTCAAGAAACGGTCACCGAGGAAGCGTATAGATGCGGCATGTACTTTGTCAACAACCGCTGGTTGGGCGGGATGTTGTCCAATTTTCAGACCATCAAGAAGAGTATTGAAAAGCTTAACCATCTTGAATCACTTAAGGAAACTGGTGAGATCAACAGATTTCCCAAAAAAGAAGTGGTCCAAATGGACAAGCAAACAATAAAATTGAAAAAGAACCTGGGCGGGATCCAACGGATGTCGTCTTTGCCCGGCGCCCTATTTGTGGTTGACCCTAAGAAAGAAAGAATCGCCATCCACGAAGCCAATAAGCTCAACATCCCGGTCGTGGCCATTGTGGATACCAACTGTGATCCGGGAAATGTTGATTATGTTATTCCGGGTAACGACGACGCCATCAGGTCGATCAGGTTAATGACCTCTAAGATCGCCGATGCCTGTATCGAAGGAATTAAGGTCAGGGAAGAGCGGTATAACGTCGTGCGCGACAAACGGGACGGGGATGACGCCTATTCCCGCGAAATGGATGCGGAAGGGCGGGAGGTTATCCGAACTGAAGCGGGTTCGGGCGTGATTATCGAACACAAACATGAAAAAAAGCGTGAAGCAGACGCTTCATCAGATGTTTAGGGAGGTTAAGGTGTCTATTTCTGCCGCGTTAGTTAAGGAACTCCGAGACAAGACCAATGCCCCGATGATGGATTGCAAGAAGGCGCTGATAGAATCAGACGGGGATATGAATAAGGCCATGGATTACTTAAGGCAAAAAGGGTTGGCCACGGCCCGGAAAAGAGCCGGCCGGGCGACCTCGGAAGGCCAGATTATCAGCTACATTGAGGCCGACGGGAAACTTGGTGTATTATTGGAATTGAATTGTGAAACCGACTTTGCCGCCAATACGGATGCTTTTAAGGGATTAGGCCAGGGCCTGGCCCAGCAGGTGGCCGCGGCCAATACCGGTTCGGACGATCTGTTGCCCCAGTCCTATGTCAATGACCGCAATATTACGGTGCAAGACCTGGTGAATGAGACTGTGGCCAAAGTAGGTGAAAGCATTTCCATTGGAAGATCAGCCCGGTTTCAGGTGGGAGAAAAGGCCCCGGAAGGCCAAATTATTAGTTATATCCATGCCGGCGGAAAATTGGGCGTGATGCTGGAACTGAATTGTACCTCGCCCGGGACTTGCAGCAATGACGCCTTCAAAGAGTTAGGCAAAAATCTGGCCATGCAGATTGCCGCGGCCAATCCCGGCTTTGTGTGTCGTGACGAGGTCACCGCGGATGTATTGGATCGGGAGCGGGCGATCTACCTGGCCCAGGCCATAGATTCGGGTAAGCCGGAAAAAGTGGCGGAAAAAATGGTCGATGGGAAGATGAAAAAATTTTATTCTGAGTTTTGCCTGTTGGAACAGCCTTTTATCAAAGATGGCGATGTCTCGGTGCAAGATCTGGTAAAACAACTAGCCGCTAAACTGGGCGAGAACATCACGGTGGCCAGGTTTGCCCGGTTTCAGGTCGGGGAGAGTGTGGCCTAACCCCAAGTAGTTTTCTTTAAGCTTGAATAATAATTTGTAATCACTAACCCGGAGATAAATGTTGCTTAAACCGGTGTATCAACGCATACTGCTGAAGATTAGCGGCGAGGCCTTAGCCGGCGGCACGGGTTTTGGCATTATGCCGAATGTTATCCGGGGGCTGGCGGCCGAGTTAAAAGAGATCACCGATATGGGTGTCCAAACGGCGATGGTCATCGGTGGCGGCAACATCTTCCGGGGCATCCGGGCCGATGACTATGGATTGGACCGTGTTTCAGCAGATCATATCGGGATGTTGGCTACCCTGATGAACTCCATGGCCTTCAGGGGTGCCTTATTGAATCATGGGGTACCGGCGGTGGTCTTATCAGCCATACCCATCGGGGCCATGGTTGAGCCCTATAATGCGGAAAAGGCAGTCGGCTACCTTGATGAGGGCAAAGTGGTTGTCATGGCGGCCGGAACCGGGAATCCTTTTTTCACTACGGATACGGCCGCGGCGTTGCGGGCTTTGGAGGTCCGGGCTGACGCTTTGTTCAAAGGGACGAAGGTAGACGGCATCTATGATTCCGACCCGGTGACAAATCCCGCAGCCCGGCGGTTTAACCGCCTGACCTATGACCAGGCGCTTCGCCTCAACCTCAAGGTCATGGATACCACGGCCATCTCGTTGGCTAAGGACGGAGACCTCCGGGTTGTCGTCTTCGATTTGACTACCCCAGGAAATCTAGTTAAAATAATTACCGGGTCGGATATCGGGACCGTGGTGAGGAGAGAAGAAAGTGATTGACGAACTATTTGAAGAACTTACCGATAAGATGGAAAAGACCCTGGCGATCTTGAATCGTGATTTCAGCCGGGTCAGAACCGGCCGGGCTTCGGTTACGTTGCTTGACGGAATCAGGGTGGATGCGTACGGCACCCAGATGCCTTTGAACCAGGTGGCTTCGCTCTCTGTTCCAGAAAGCCGGTTAATCGTGATTCAACCCTGGGATAACGGCCTGATCAGTCACATTGAGAGATCAATCTTAAAATCTGATTTGGGCTTGACCCCGATGAACGACGGTAAGATTATTCGGGTGTCCATTCCGGCCCTGACTGAGGCGCGGCGCAAGGAATTGGTCAAGGTGGTGAAAAAATTGACCGAAGAAAATAAGGTAGCCATCCGAAACGCCCGCCGGGATGCTAATGAGATGCTTAAGGAACTGAAGAAAGACAAGGGAATCTCTGAAGACGAGTTGTTTAAGCACCAAGAAAAGGTTCAAAAATTGACTGATGGCTACATCAGCCAGGCGGATAAAGTGTGTGTCGATAAAGAAAAGGAAATCATGGAATTTTAGCCAGTCTGATGCCGCTAATCTTTTTCCAGGTTTGAAGCCCAGTGAAGAGTATTACAAACCAAAATTCTATTCCAGTGCATGTGGCCGTCATTATGGATGGTAACGGTCGATGGGCCAAACAACGCGGCCTTGACCGGATTGCCGGGCATCGTGAAGGGGCCGAGTCGGTCCGGGCGATAGTCCGAGCCAGCCGAGAAATAGGCATCAAGTATCTGACGTTATATGCCCTGTCCATCGAGAACTGGCAACGGCCGAAGATCGAAATAAGGGCTCTGATGGCCCTGTTAGGCCGATTTTTGAAATCCGAACTGGATGAGATGCTGTCGAACGGCATTCGGTTGAATGTTATCGGCCGGATAGAAGACCTACCGAAAGGGATCAAGCGTCGGTTGAAACAGGCCATGGATCAGACGGCCCACAACCGGGACATGGTCCTGAATCTTTCCTTGAGTTATGGCGGTCGGGACGAGATTGTCGATGCGGCCAAAAGAATCTCCCTCCGAGTCAAAGAGGGAGCCCTCACCCCGGAAGAGATTACTCCGGAGATATTTTCCGCCTTTCTGTATACCCACGGAATGCCCGACCCTGATTTACTGATCAGGACCAGCGGCGAATTCCGGGTGAGTAATTTCTTATTATGGCAAATCGCTTACGCTGAACTCTACTTCACCACCACCTTTTGGCCCGATTTTCGTCGAGAACAACTGCTGGCTGCCATTGAAGATTTTCAGCAGCGAGAAAGACGATTCGGGATGACAGGGGAGCAGGTGGCCTTCGCCCGGAAAGAGTAGTGGAGATCAATTTGAACAGATTGACCACGGCGTTTATCCTGGTAGCCTTCTTAATCGGGGTGGTTTTTTGGGCGCCGCTACCTGTTTTTGCGGGAGTGGTGGCGGTGGCAATAGGGCTGGGGCTACACGAGTATTTTAACCTGGTCTTGAATAAGCGGGACGCGGTATTACGGAGAATTGGGTTGGGCGCCGGATTAATGGCGCCTTTATTTTTTTTGGTCAAGATGCCCAACGGGCCATGGCTGTGGCTGGTAGCGGCCTGTTTCATGGTCATGACGTTCGTCCTTTTTCTTCGGCCGCCTTCGCGGGAGCTTCCGGCAGATTTGGGCAAGGTCTTTTTTGGAGTGGTCTATGTGGGGGGATTTTTATCCAGCATTATCGGGTTGAGGACCCTGCCGTCAGGACCATACTGGGTCTTGCTGGTCTTCGTAATTACAGCCTGCACAGATACGGGGGCTTACTTCACGGGTCGGACTCTTGGAAAACACAAACTTATGCCGGCGGTGAGTCCGAAGAAGACCGTGGAAGGGGCGGTGGGCGGACTGATCGCGGCCCTGGTGTGCGCCTTGATCTATCGCTCTCTCTTTCTCCCGACGTTGTCGGTAAAACACGCCGTGATCATGTCCTTGGGGCTGTCTATCTTGGGCCAATTGGGAGACCTGATTGAGTCGATGCTCAAGCGGGCAGTGGGCGCCAAAGACTCGGGCACCATCTTTCCCGGCCACGGGGGGCTGCTCGACCGACTGGATAGCGCGTTGGTGGCCCTGCCGGCGGCGTATTTGTACATAACGGGCGTGGTCAGACCCGGCTGAGGATGTGTTGCTCGTTGCTTGTTGAAGCCACCGAGCACCGAGCAACCAGGGCAGGCAATTATGATCGTTCGAGGTCTAAATCGGGTGGCCAACCGAGTGATGATACGAGTGTGGGGGGCCCCGGCCTTTATTTTAATGCCTGGCTAGTTTTTTCGACTTGACTTATTAATCGTAGTTTGTTAAGTTTCGCCTATTTTCCACGGAAGTTAGATCAAGGGCGCCGTCACTTTTGAAAATTTTGTGTGACAATAAGTGGTTATGCCGGGCGGACGAATTTTTGTTTTCATGATTCGGTGTCTGCCAGGCCGGTTATGACCGCCAAGAGTGGCGCCGTCTATCATTGCGGACGGAGGCTTGTGAAGCTCACGCCGCATCGTTGAATTGGTGGGTTCATGTTAGCGTTTTTCATGTGAACCCATTCACATGAGGTGAACCGAAGGCCCAGCCGGCGACTTAAGCAGCAACAAGGCAGTATCCTCCGGATGGGCTTTAATCTGCCTTAATCTATGAATTATTTTCACCTAAGGAGGAAACATTAATGATCAAACCCCATGGCTCTGATAAACTTAACCCGCTTTATGTCATGGACGCCGCCAAGCGCGCCCAACTCATCAAAGAAGCGGCTAGTCTGCCTTCCGTAGTTGTCAGCTCCGCTGCCGCGGCCAACGCCGTCATGCTGGGTAGCGGTTATTTTAACCCCCTGACCGGGTACATGAATTTGGCCGATTCCTTGAGCGTGGCCGAAAAAATGCAAACCAAAGAGGGATTGTTCTGGCCCGTGCCGGTAGTGAACGTATTGAAGGACGCCTCCAGCATCAAAGTCGGTCAAAAGATTGCTTTGCTTGATCCCAACATGCCCGGCAACCCCGTGGTGGCCACTCAGGAAGTTACCGGCATCGACGAAGCGACCGACGACCAAATGAAGATGATGACCGACAAGATCTTCCGGACCCAAGACCCGGCCCACCCCGGCGTCGCCGCCTTCAATTCCGTAGGCAAGTTCTTTGTTTCCGGTCCGATCACGGTCCTCAGCTACTCCTACTTCGAGAAAGATTTCCCGGAGACCTTCCGGACGGCTTATCAAATCCGCGAAGAAATGTCCAAGCTCGGCTGGAATAAAGTCGTGGCCTTCCAGACTCGGAATCCTATGCACCGGGCCCACGAAGAGCTTTGCCGGATGGCTTATAATGACCTTAAGGCTGACGGTATCCTGATTCACATGCTGCTTGGCACGCTGAAGAAAGGCGACATCCCGGCCGACGTGCGTGACGATTGCATCCGGAAGATGGTCGAATTGTACTTCCCAGCCAACACCGTCCTGGTCACCGGATATGGATTCGACATGCTGTATGCCGGTCCCCGGGAAGCCGTGCTGCACGCCGTGTTTCGGCAGAACACCGGTTGTACCCACCTGATCGTCGGCCGTGACCATGCCGGTGTCGGCGACTATTACGGCGGTTTTGACGCCCAAACGATCTTCCATGACGAAGTGCCCAAGGGCGCTCTGGATATCGAAATCTACGAAGCCGACCATACCGCTTGGTCAAAAAAGTTGAACAAAGTCGTCATGATGCGGGATGTGCCCGATCACACCAAAGATGACTTTGTCCTGCTCTCCGGAACCAAAGTTCGGGCTATGTTGGCCGAAGGGATTGCTCCGCCGGCTGAATTCTCCCGTCCCGAAGTTGCCAAGATTCTCATGAACTACTATCAGTCTGAAGAAGGAAAGAACTCCTAGATTCATCATTTAGGAAGATATTTCTTTGAAGTGTGAAAATAAGAACGCCCGTGCCGTTATGGTGCGGGCGTTCTGCGCGATTCACCGGTTTTCAATGTCCAACTTGTGGGCTAAGTTGCGGAAACGCCGGGCTCCTCCATGTCCAGCCGCCACCAGCGCCAGATCATGACTCCGGCTAACCCGGCGAAGAACAAACCGGCCAGGGCTATCCCGGCAAACGAGGCCAGCCTGACGCCCACGGCCGCCCCCGTCGCGCCTATCCCGGTCCCCAACCCGCCAAAGGCCAGGGAAATAGTCACCCAGGTGATGAGCCGGCCTCTCTCGGCTTGAAAAACCATAGTGTATAGAGCCATTTCTAAAATGGCCCCACCAATGGTGAACAACCCGGTTAAGACCAGGAACGCTTTGGTGTCGGCCGCGACCGCCAAACCGAGCAAAGTTGACACGATCATGGTCAAGGTGACACCGCCGAGGATGATCAGGTTGCGGCCCCGGCCCCATTTTGACACGGCTGCCCCTGTCCAGGCCGCGGCGCCGAAGGTGACCAGGTACATCAAGAAAAAAAATTGTCCCGATTCAAATGGGCTCAGGCGGTATTCCTGGATCAGCCAGAGGCCCAGAAATGATGTTACTGCCGCCAAACAGGCCCTGACCGTCCCCTGCAAGACATAATATGGCCGGAGTCGCCCCAAAATGGCCAACACATCCCGGAACCGCCACAATTCTTGATCCGGCAGCCCTGGCAGACCGCCCAGCCCAAGGCTGCCGCCACAATTCTTGATCCGGCAGCCCTGGCAGACCGCCCAGCCCAAGGCTG
>JADFYC010000116.1:0-8915 GCA_015233295.1 Deltaproteobacteria bacterium
CGGCGGTCTTAGGGCTGGTGAATATCTGGATGGTTATCTGTGGTCTGACCGGAGGCCGGTGGAAGAAAGACTCGTATCTGGTGGAACCGGTCGAGACTCCGCTGAATTCCTGGCAGACAACCAAGGGATCAATCATCCTCCTGGCTTTGATAGGCGCATTTCTGGCCGCGCCCTGGCCCAGGGAGATATTGGCCCTGACCGCGGCCGGAGCCCTGCTGTGTTCCAGGCGAATGCAATCACGAGAGATGCTCGGTCTGATCGACTGGCAGTTGCTAGTCCTCTTCCTGGCTTTGTTCGTGGTCAATTATGCCATGAAATCATCGGGCAACCTGGAGTTGGTACAGAGCGGTTTAGACGCCGGCGGCATCCGGTTGGAAAACCCGGCCTGGCTGTTCGGGATATGTGTGGTGCTGTCCAATCTGGTGTCTAACGTGCCGGCGGTGATGCTGCTGCTTCCTTCGGCCACCCATCCCATCGCCGGGCCGGTGCTGGCCCTATCCTCCACCCTGGCCGGCAACCTGTTTATTGTGGGATCGCTGGCCAATATCATCGTGGTGGACCAGGCGGCCACGTTAGGGGTGAATATATCCTGGAGGGAACATGCCAGGGTGGGGATTCCGGTGACTATTTTGACCCTGGCCCTGGCCGCGGGTTGGCTCTGGATAATCAACGGCTGATCAGACGGGTTTCAAGTGGCGGATTTCGGATTCCAGGTACCGCTCACATGGCCGAAACTCGGAATCAGCGACGTATCAATCAAGCTTGCGATACACCGCGGGGGACACGGGCGTAAATCGATTGTTGATTCCGTGCAAGTTCTCCGAATGACCGACAAACAAGTATCCCCCGGAGCTTAGTTGACCGTAAAACTTCTCGAAGAGACTGATCTGGGTGGCCCGGTCAAAATAAATCACGACGTTTCGGCAAAAGATGAGATCCATCGAAGTTCTGATCCCAAAGGTTCGGCAGTCCACCAGGTTGTGCCGTTGAAACCTGATCGCCCGTCGAACTTCCGGGACAACGCGGCAATATCCGGTATTTGCCCCCTTGCCCCGCATCAGATATTTTCGCTTTAATGGGGGCGGAACCGGGCCCGCTTCCCCCTCCGGGTAAATTCCCTTCTGGGCGATGGCTAAGACACGGGTCGAGATATCTGTGGCCAAGATGGAAAAAGTCCCCACCCTGTGCTGTTCAAAATACTTAGACAAGACCATGGCCAGGGTATAGGGCTCCTGGCCGGTGGAACATCCGGCGCTCCAAACCTCCAGCCTTTTCTTGGGACCGACTTTCCCGGCTCGGACCAGAGTAGGCAGGACTTCGTTCAACAGAAAATCGAAATGGATGGACTCTCTGAAGAACTCCGTCTTATTGGTCGTGACGACGTCGAGCATCCGGACCAATTCTTCACGATTGCCCTGGGCATTGCAAAGGTAATCAAGATATTCTGAAAAAGACGCCATGCCCAGGACGCGCAACCGTTTCAGGAGCCTCATGGCCAGCATGGTTTTCTTGGCCGGTTGCAGATTGATGCCGCACTTGTCGTAGATAAGGTCACGGAGGCGCTTGAATTCGCGGTCGGACATGCTCCCATTTTCAAGGGCACACATACCGGCGGTATAGGGTCGTCGTAGTCGAGAGTCCATGACGCTCACCTTTCAAATAACAAAAAGACAGTCACCATCAAAAGTCCTTAAAATCCTCATCGCCCATTGGAATAACGTGACAAGGGTTGATCTCCTTGGCCCCGGCCAATGCCAATCTCTTGACCGGTCTCTTATCATGTTTGGCCCGCAATTGTTTGGCTTCGGGCAGTGATGGCTGGTCCGCTTGCGACCGGTGACGGGACCGGTTTATTTTGAACGAACGCATGGACGCGGCCAACTCCTCAGCGCTGGCGGCATTTCGTTGGGTGGCCGAATCCAACTCGGTCACGGCCTTGCCAATCTGGCCTATCCCCTGGGCCTGTTCGGCGGAGGCGGCGGTGATCTCTTCCAGCAAGCTGCCGACCTCCCGGCAAGAGGCCGCAACTTCTTTGATGACGTGATCGGCCTTATTGACTATCTCAGCGCCATTCCTAACTTTTTTTATGGTATCTTCAATCAATGAAGAGGTGTTTTTAGCAGCTTCGGCCGCGCGCATGGCCAGATTTCTGACCTCATTGGCCACCACTGCGAACCCGGCCCCGGCTTCCCCGGCCCGGGCGGCTTCAACCGCGGCGTTTAAAGCCAGCAGATTGGTTTGAAAAGCGATTTCGTCAATAGTCTTAATAATCTTGGCCGTTTGCTCACTGGATTGCGCCGTCTCCTCCATGGCACGGCGCATCTCATCCATTGACGCGGTGGCCGTCTGCGCCTTGGCATTCGCTTCCTTCATCAGCCCGTTGGCTTGCGCCGAGTTATCGGCATTCTTCCTGGTCATGGATGACATCTCCTCAAGTGAGGAAGACGTCTCTTCCACGGCCGCGGCTTGCTCGGATGCGCCCTCGGCCAGGGACTGCGAAGTATCCAGATTGGAAGACAGCATCTCAGAGAGATTGGTCACCATCTGGGACATGGACCCCAGTAGTCGGCCGGTCTCGTCATGGCTGGTCACTTGAATATCCATGGTCAAGTCGCCATCGGCCAGCTTCTCTGAAGTCTTCACGGCCAGTTTAACCGGCCTGGTAATGCCCAGAGTCAAGTAGATAGCAAAGGTCACTCCGAGGAGGATTGAAATGCCAAGCAACAGAAGCATCAAGGTCAAGACCTCGGTCCGGGTGGCCTCGGCGTTAGTCGAAAAAGTACCGGCTTTGTTGTAGGCAAAATCGATAATCCCTTTGATATTGGCACCGAGTTTCTTGACAAATTCCGCATTCCGGCCAATGATCAAGGCGTTGGCCTTGTCTGTCTCGCCGGCGATCTTCAGAGCAATGGCTTCATCCCGGAGCGGTTTATAGTCGGCAAATATTTTCTGAGCTTCCTTGACGCTGTTTTTGTCACCCAAAAATCGGTCCAAAATAATATCAAAATCTTTGAGTATCATTTTTTCAAATTCGGAAATAGCGGCCGCGGCGGCGTCAATAGCCGCCTTGTCTTTGGCCAAAGCCACATCCTGCATGGCCCGGCGGATTTGGCTAATATTGCCTTCGACACGCAAGGCGGCCGTGGTCACCGTATAGGGGTGCCGATACATCTTGGTCGTAAAATTGGCGACAATATCTATCTTAGTGATGGCCACATAGCCGACAATGACGGTCATCAGAATCATCAACCCAAAGCCGATACCCAGCCGGACCCCTATTCTTAAATTCTTAAACCGCACGTTTCTTCCTCCCCTGTGCAGGCATGATCTCGTCACGTCGGCCATGGTGGATATCGCCACGAACGCATTGATGCCTTGTGTTATCAAAATAATTATGACGAAATACAAAAATGGACAACGCCGCTTCGTTGGCCCAAACTAAAATTATTCGGGGTGGGATGATCGTCTGATGCTTTTTGTCCGATCCCGTTCATCACCCCCTTGGGTCTGCTCTATGCAATTTTTTGCATCAGCTCCCATTCCTCCTCCCCTAAGACCCGGTCTATATCCAGCAGGATCTTGACACCGCTTTCGGTCTTGGCCATGCCCAGGATGTATTCCGTATTGACGTGGGCGCCAAAGGAGGGGGTGGGTTCGATTTCCGTGCTTTTGATGTTCAACACTTCCGATACGGAATCAACCACTATGCCCATGGCCACATTCCCGACGGACCCTGAGATTTCCACCACGATGATGCAGGTCCGCTCCGCGTAATCCATAGGGTCCATCCCGAACTTGAGCCTCAGATCGAGGACGGAGATGATCTTACCCCGGAGGTTAATCACTCCCTTAACAAACTCCGGTACCTGTGGAACGGAGGTAATAGGCATCATCCCAATAATCTCTCTGACTCTGAGGATGCCGATACCGTACTGCTCCCCGGCCAGGTTGAACGTCAGATACTTACCCTCCTTGTCGTTCATTGATTTGATCATTTTATCCATGGTATTAGCGGCTTGTGACATTGTTGCCTCCTTTGGTCGGCTGTAAAAAATGATTACCACGCGTGACGCGCTGTATCGGATGAGAGTTATCCAGCCCCTGAATATCCATGGGGCTCCCGATCATTTTGTCCAAGACCGCGGCCAATTCATTCAAATCGCCATCGGCATAGCTCATAAACCGGGGTCTCAGGGAATGCCCTCTAGAAACAGTGTCTTCCTCCCGGTCAGGCAGGATCAGGACGATCCGGATACCCAGGAAAAAATGCCAGTTAATTAGAATATGCGCCAGTTCCTCCCGGCTGGCCGCAACGATCACGGCGATAAAGTTGCCCATCATCGGTTGGCGGAGCCTTAGGCTAAGATCAGCAACTGTCTGGAAATTTTCTTCTTCCCTGCCGCCCGTCAGGGTAGTTATGATCTCTCTGACCTTGTGCCCGACCATACTTTGGGGGTTGGCGTAGAAAAGAACTTTCATCGTATACTCTCTCGGCTGCAGGTCAAGGGTTGGTTGTCGCTGCTTCAGACAATTCAAAAAACATGCCAGGAGAGAAGGAGGCAGCTAGAATTATTATATGGCGCTAATTAAGGTAGTTGACAAGAAAGGGCAACAGACGAAGGCAGAAGGTAGGATAGTATGGGAAAGCGATGTTCGAGTTTGTGAACAAAGGTGTTCACAAAGGTGAACACTTTTCATTCTTCACTTTGATGGTCCTGGTCATATTTCTTCAGCAATTGGAACAAGCGCGTCCGTGACAGACCGGAAATACGGCAGGCCTCCTTGCGGTTGCCTCCGGTTACGACCGTCAGTCGCTCGATATACCAACGTTCCTGTAAGGCTTTGAAATCTTCGTAATTAGACAAGGTCTCGGGAGTCTGAGGCAGAGATGCGGGGGGGATGACCGCCGCTAGTGATTGAGATTCATGCGGAGTAAAGGACGCCTGAGCAAGTTTAATCCGCAAGTTGGTCGGCAGATGTGCGGGGAAGAGGGTAGGCTCATAACGAGCCACAGCCAGAATATGTTCCACCGTGTTGATTAGTTCCCGGACGTTCCCCGGCCAGTCATACCGGGTCAAGGTCTCGATGAACTCCGGGGATAGA
Source organism: Deltaproteobacteria bacterium (assembly GCA_015233295.1). Lineage (GTDB taxonomy): Bacteria > Desulfobacterota > JADFXK01 > JADFXK01 > JADFXK01 > JADFXK01. Next base: position 5,104 of record JADFYC010000116.1, read on the forward strand.
CCTTTTGTTTCCATCTGGTAGAGCTCACAGAACCGATTTATGTAATGAATGGCCATATCTTTAATATCTTCAGCCCGTTCCCGCAATGGTGGGATGTCAATGACAAATGACCGCAGCCGAAAAAGTAAGTCCGCTCGAAACAAGCTCGGCTCAACCATCTCATCAAGGCCACGGTTTGTAGCGGAAATTAGCCTGAAATCACTGGTTACTTCACGTTCAGCCCCAATCGGCCGAAACCGCCGTTCCTGGATCACCCGCAAGAAAGCCTTCTGGATAGCCAATGGCAGTTCGCCCACCTCATCCAGGAACAGGGTGCCGCCGTGGGCTTGTTCCACCAGACCCTTCTTGGTCCTGTCCGCCCCCGTATAGGCCCCTTTTTCATGCCCAAAAAGTATGCTTTCGACCACCGATTCAGGCAAGGCCGCACAATCCACCACCACGAATCTCCCCTGGGCGCGGGCGCTGTTTTCATGAATGGCCTTGGCAAAAAGTTCTTTACCCGTGCCCGTGTCTCCGGTGATGAGGACGTTGGCGCCACTTCCGGCGGCCTGGGCCAGGCGTTCTAGAGCGGCCAGCATCTTGGGGCTCTTTCCAATTATTTCATCGCGTCTTAGGACTATCGGGCATTTTCGGGCATTTTTTTCTTCTCTATATTGCAGGGCTCGAATCAGCGGGAGGGTCAAACCCTCAATTGACACGGGCTTCCCGATATAGTCCCAGGCGCCGTTTTCAATGGCCAGCTTAGCTCCATCTCTGTCGCCATAGGCTGTGATAATAATCACTTCCGGGGCGGAAGCGGCTTTTTGTATCTGGGGTAGAGCCTCCAATCCATTGCCGTCGGGCATCCGGACATCCAGAAAGACGACATCGAAACTCTCGGCATAGACCTGACTCAACCCCTCAGTCAGGGTAAAGGCCCGGCCCACTTCGTGTCCCATCCGGCCGACCAACCTGGCCAATGATTCGTTCATCAGCTCGTCATCATCTATAATCAGGACCTTCGCCACGGTCTTTCTCCGTTATTCTTTCTTATCCAAGACCTGCCTGATGCTCGCGGCCATCCGACTCAAGGACACCGGCTTAATCAGCAGGTCTCTAATGCCGGACTCGCGGACAGATTCCGGATTGACCGCATCATTGTATCCGGTACAGAGGATAACCGGCAAGCCGGGACGGATATTCATCATTGCTTGAGCTAGTTCCAGCCCTTGCAAGCGCGGCATGCTCAGATCCGTGACGACCAGGTCAAATTGATCGGGATGAAGCCGGAAATCCTCCAGGGCGGCCTTCGGGTCTGTTTTCCCAGTCACCTGATAGCCCAACCTCTCCAAGATGGTTACTTCGGCGCGCACCAGGGCCTCCTCGTCATCAACCATCAAGATCCGTTCCGTGCCTCTGGGAACAGCTTCCATCGGCTCATCCTCAAGCTGGTCAACTGATTCGAGTTTAGGCAGAAATACTTGAATAACAGTTCCCTGGCCCGGATCACTTTGGACGGAGACGGCGCCTCCGCTGTCTTTAACAATTCCATGAACCACCGATAGACCCAAGCCCGTTCCTTCGCCGGTTCTCTTAGTGGTGAAAAACGGGTCAAAAATACGGCTCGCAGTCATAGGAGTCATGCCCTGTCCGGTGTCACTTACGGTCAGCTTCAGGTAGGGACCAAGAGGCAGGTCGGGGTGGGCCTCTCCGGTCAAGTCATTGATAACGGCATCAACTAACCCGACCTCCAAAATCCCTCCCGTCTCCTGCATGGCATGGCCGGCGTTATGGCACAGATTCAACAGGACTTGATGAATCTGGGTTGGATCAGCCAACACCTGACCGGTCTCATTTATGATTTTTTGCCGGATTTCTATGTTTGCCGGTAGCGTGGATCGGAGTAACTTCAGGGCCTCCTTGACAATAGAGCTAACCCTGACCGCTTTTTTCTCCTGGTTGGTCTGTCGGCTAAAAGTAAGAATCTGTTCCACCAGGTGCTTGGCCCGGTAGCCGGCTTTGTGGATGCTCTTGAGCAAGTCCGAATTGGAGTGCTCTCTCGGCGTATCTTGGAGAGCCATTTCCGTATTGAGTAAAATTGAACCAATGATGTTATTAAAATCATGAGCAATCCCGGCGGCCATCGTCCCAATGGCCTCCATTTTTTGGGACTGCCGCAGGGCGCCTTCCAGTTTTTTTTGTTGACTGATGTCCGTTAGAAAACTCAAGGTGGCCGGTCTTCCGTTCCAGTCGATCAGGACGGAATTTGTTTTCACCCACTGATGCCCACCGTTCCTATTCAATATCCTGAATTCATAGCTATTCGGAACGGGTTCGCCTCTGATCCGCCGTAAATTAAGGTCAACCGCATTCTGCCGGTCTTCCGGATGAATGAACCGGGCAAAAGGTTTATCGCCAACCTCTTTTTCTGAATAGCCGACCAGTTCATAGGCCTTGCGATTAAGGAACCTTAGTCTCCCGTCTTGGGCCACTGCGATGGCTTCGTTGGCGTTTTCCACCACCTCCCGATACCGCTGTTCGCTCTGACGAAGCGCCTCCCCCTCGCCCGTCTCCAGTTCTGCCACCCGACGACGTAATTCCGCTAATTCATTAATTAGTTGCGACTTCTTTTTTTCTTCGTCTTTCATCCTTTTTCCCCACGGGATTGCATACGGAATGCAAAGCCTCCAAATAATCTTTCAGGGCTAGCCGATAGTCACGCATGGGCGGTAATTTGGTGTTCAGCAAGACCGAGAATTTCGGTCTCTTAGCCGGGCGAGGAAAATATTCGCTGGGCACAGGACGTACCCCTACCCTGGCTCCGGATAGTCGAAAAAGCTCCAGGGCGGCCTGGTACCAGGTCCCGGGGCCGGTGTTGGCCAAATGATAGATTCCATATTCAGGGCGTTGATCCAAAAATTCTAATGTTGCTTGAGCCAAATCCGGCGTGTAGGTGAAACAGCTCGTTTCATCGTCAACTACTTCCAAGGTGTCACGCTCCCGACTCAATTTCAGCATAAGACTGAAAAAATCCGGTTTGGCCTGCGCACTGTGACCAGGTGGTCCAAACAGCTTGGAGGTCCTGACCAGGTACCATTTGAGCCCCGAATCTTTAAACTGCAGCAGAGCCTTCTCCCCCATCAATTTTGATTGACCGTATCTGCTGATGGGATGAGGGAGGTCTTCTTCCCGGTAACCCGCGGGAACATCGCCGGCGAAGACGTAATCGGTGGAATAATGGACAAATACCGCCTGGCATTGGGCGGCGGCCTCAGCTAAGAAACCCACGGCCAGACCGTTCAACTTGACCGCCCGGGCAAATTCCTGATCGTCTTTCTCACAATTATCCACTGCGTTGTAGGCCGCGGCATTAATAATGGCCTGGGGCTGGATCAACTTGACGGTTTTGAACACCGCCTCTTGATCGGTAATGTCCAACTCCCGGTTGGATAATCCAATTACATCACATCTCTCGTTCATTGAGAGGAACTTAACCAATTGGCCACCCAGATTACCTCTGGCGCCCAGCACTAGTATCTTCATTTTATGGCGAATCCTAAATCATGACCCCCGGAGGGGAACAACGTGAATAGTTATTATAGAGACATTTCTTCAAAGTAACGCCGTTCCAGGTCCAGGTAAAGAGGCCCCCGCCGAGTCGCCGGATGCCGGTTCAGCAAAGCCGCCAGTACTTCCACAGTCTGCAGGGCCCCGACCAGGGCCGGGGTAGGCCCGGGTGTCCCGGCAAAGGTTTCGGCGGAATCCCGCTTAGCCACTTCATCGGTTCCATATAACATCGACAATTCCATCCCGCTGTCCGGGGGCAGCGTCCA
>JADFYC010000116.1:8945-9805 GCA_015233295.1 Deltaproteobacteria bacterium
GAATTAGCGGCACATTTAAAGACCGGGCGGCTCTCTCGACAATCAACCGGGACGGGACATTGTCCAGGGCGTCCACCACCACTTGAGCCTCCTGGAGAAAATCAGCGGCATTCAATTCGGTTAAAAACTCGGGGACCGGCATCACCTCTACCGCCGGGTTGATCCGGGCCACCGTCTCGGCTGCCACCTGAGCTTTGGGCCGGCCCAGGTTGTCATGGAAGCAGAGCCATTGGCGATTCAGATTACTCTCTTCAAAGACGTCGCCATCGCAGACGATCAACCGGCCCACACCCATCCGGGCCAGGATGATGATCACCGTACCGCCTAATCCTCCGGCCCCGACTATGGCCACACAGGATGCAAGAAGCTTCTTTTGTTCCGCCGGACCTATAACTCCTGGATTACGCAGGTAGCAAACGGGGAGAATGTTTTCTTCTAGAGCCGCCAACTGAACGTCTTTAAGCCCGACTCCGTGGGCCACAGCTAATTCCTGGGCCACCGTTCCATCAAGAACCAGCCGACCGTCAACGGCCTTTCGGGCTAGACTTCCGACGGTCAGCCTTAGTACCCGGTTCATCACCACGGGGTTAGCCTCCGCCGATGGGGGGAAAAATGCCGACCCGTTCATCCCCTTGGAGTGATTTCTCCAATCCCTGTTTTAACCCATCAACCATGACCAATTTAATCTCATTTAGGGGGAGGCCGAGGCGCTCACATAAATCAACCACCTTAGCTCCGGGCGGCATCACCACGGCCAGTCCTTGATGGGGGTCATAGTCGGGAAAAAATCTACGCAATGAAGAAGACAAGAAAACTGTCAGGGCCACAACCGATCCTCCTGGGGCCAATGCGGCCGGCGA
>JADFYC010000117.1 GCA_015233295.1 Deltaproteobacteria bacterium
CTCCCCCCCAGACCAGGTGAAGCCCAGATGGGCCTGAGTTACGACTGGTTTTGGGAAGAATTCGCTCTTCATCTCTGCCGTCAACGCGCCTGGGCGAAAATTACTGAATCCGAATTGGTCGTAATTCAGGCCACAGGAAAACCATTAACATTGGAAGATGAATGGACCAGGTTTTGGGAGAAACTGTCCTCAAAGGAAAGTTTGGAGCAAACCGTCAGAATCTTTCTCGATCATAAAACACTCTTTAAAGGCCAGGCAAAACCTTGGGATTCGACCTGCCTCCCAATTATATCCATGAGTATTGCCGAGTTCCTCATAGATTATTACCAGACAGGAAGCGGACGAAAAAGGCATTTCAAACAAGGCAGCATACCCCGCGCCATCACCGACTTAAGAACGTTTATAGAGAACGATAAATATGTTTCGATCCCTTTGCCCATGTTGAACACCGGGCAATATTTGAAAGGAGGAGATTTTCATCTACGGGTATCCCATAGCAGGTGCGGCGGATGTGGGCAGATCATCGATAAGGGAACGGGGTTCAAGCGGTTAGCCGTGTTTCTAAAGGATTCCGATGAACGGCCACAGTCAGCCGCAAAGAAAGATGATCTCAGCTCCTTTTGCGCCCGGTGCGTGGCCACAGTTTTTCTCTGCCCTGTTAAGCTGACTCCAGAGACGTTGACCGTTAGATTCGTCCGGGACAACGACCAGGGCCGCTTTTCCGATATCTCGGCAGATACTCAACTAGAACTAAGAAAATATGTGGCCCAAAGCCTAAATATAATAGCGGGAAGTTTCGTCAGCTTGCATCTTACGGAAAAGGTGGAAGGGAAACTACTTATTTCAACTTTGGGCGCATATCATTATTCATTGTGGAAAATGGCGGTGACTTTCCCGGCAGAGGTTTTTGCCCAGGGCTTCGGGGTGGAAGTCTGCCCTGGGGAAGAAAGATTTCATCTGCCCCGATGGCAGCTCTGGTATGTGGCTTCTATGGCCGCCTGGGATGATGTCTTCAGTTATCGGTGTTATGTTGATAAGGAGTTACGGCCACATTTTTCTCAATTCTTGCGTCTGGTTTCAACGGGTAATGTATTTCATGGATTTTACGTTTTGATCGCCGGACGAGTAGTGCAGGGATATGGCCACAGTTGGCGCATGAACCAACTGCAAAACATATGGCATGGATTAGAAATACTTAACAAGGAGGCCCAGATGCCGATTCCCGATTATCCCAAGATCGTCGGCTTTGCCGGATTATTATTGCCGCTGGCCGAACGAGTCGAAAATGTCAAAGAAAAAGACAAGAAGAGGGCCATAAGCAAGCTCTTGGAGGAAGTGGATCGTCCTATCCAGTATGCTTACACCGCATCACGAGAATGTGAATCTAAGGATTTCATTTTTTGTCAGCGGCCGAGAAACAGGTATTTCTTTGAAAAGGCGCTGGAACTGCTGGAATGGGCCGGGGAAGATATTTACCGGCTCAAACTAGAAGGGCAGCGGATTATCAATGAGAACCAGGCGTTTGCCTGGGCGCGGGATTTTGAACAGGTCATCTTCATCGGCCCGGACCAAATCGCCAGGGTCACCGCCCGGCTGGTCAATGAAGGAGAAAAGCCTTTTGAGAACGAAGCTGACTGGCGAGGATTCGCCTATCAAGTAAAGCTGGCCCTATGGAGTATGTTCCCCGAATACCTTGGCTCAGAGAGCTAACTGAACAAACAAAGGAGCTGATCATGGCGGAAAAGACACTGAGCGGACTGCCTAAGTCCGAATCTCCCCGAAAGCATTATGACATTTATGCCGTCTTGGAGGCGTCCCAGGAGCTATACTTTGGCGCCGAAAAGGAAGTAAACATTAATATCGTAGAAAAGGTGCGCGTCTGGACTCCCCAAGGAGAAATGGAAAAATGCTACATCAGCCCAACTAAGAGGCGGGGTGTCGAAAGAAGATGCCTGTTGTGGAGCGACGCCGGCGGGCAACTTCTAATGGATGAACTTGACTGTGGCATACCCAACACTTGCTGCAAAGACAATTGCCCCGTCTGCGCCGTTTATGGCGGCATGGTGGCCGGGAAGAAAACTTTCATCGGCCGACTGACCCACTCGGGCGGAGTAGCCGTAGGTTCGCAGATTGCGTTGGAAAAGCAACGGGCCATGCATCCGGCCCTGATCCACAAAGAAGAGGATACCAATCCCAAGCAAAAAGAATTCAGCCCCATGCCTTTTCGCAAGGAATACGCCCAACCAGGGTTGCTATATCCAGTTAGTAATCACTGTCTGTCCATATCGGAGCAAGAGTTCACCGCCGTCGCCTATGCCTTCTTGATGAGCCTTAACCGGCTTGGCGCCGGGAATCCCAAGGGCGTATCTTTTGCCAGACAAGTATTGAAGAAGGGACAAACCCTGGAAGAGCCATTGCTGGTAGTGGACGAATACCGCGTTCCCCTGGGGGAAAGACCGATTATCAGTCCCTCTATTACTGATAATCTTCAGGCCATGGAGACATTCATCCGGTTAGCTGAAACCTGCACTCATGGCCGAGAGGATATCTTCAGCCGCACCATCGGCGCCGCGGCCCTGGCCAGACTTCAAGAGCTGGCCACCATCTTTGAGGAACGAGAGCTGAAGGCACATCGGGCGGAACCCGACTCAACCCCAAACAACGACCCGTCGCCTCCGAAAAAGGCTAAAAAATAAGAGGCAAACTGAGGGGAACAGTATGGATTATTTATGGATATCAGAAATCCAAATCAGCCCCATCGGCCCGCTCACTTTCCGCCGGATGCCCTCGGGTCTCCTCCACATCATGAGCTATCCTTTCATGCCGCCCACGGCCATGAGCGGATTTCTCAAGAGGCTGCTCCTGATCGCCGACGGAAAAATTTGGCCGGGATATGATGAGGACTGGTTTCGTCCCCAAGATCAGGGTGGAGAATACACTATCACCTTGAACCCGGAATACCGTCCTCTGGGGGCATTCCCGGCGGCAGGCTCGTGGCATATTCACAAGACCAGCCGGCACGGGCCTAAGAACCTGGCTCACGTGGAATTCTCTCAACTCCTGAAATCCGAGTCAAAGGAAAACTACCAGCTTCACCATTGGGATTATCTCTTTTGTGACCTGCTGACCGGATGGGTGGCCAGCCATGACCGGGAAGCGCTGGATGCCTTGCAAGAACTAAAGAACTATGGCGGGAAGGCGGGAAAGGAGGGCTATCTTTTCGTCTACCGGGTGGTTAAACCCCGACAGTTGTTCCTTCAACAGGGAGAATACAGGCCATTAGGATTGGTGCCCCAACCTTGTCGGCCGGTCTCGGGAACTTACTACAACCTTTACGGGCATCACTGGGACCAAAATTATACCTGGACTAACGGAGATAAAGGAGGTGTAGTCGGATACTATCAAGTCGGGGCCTGGTGGAACGTGGCCACTATGTCAGGGCCTTATTGGGCGATGGATGACGGCGTGGGATTTCCGGCCTCGGCTCCGGACGCTTTTCTGCAGGGAGATGTGGAACCGGTTTGGGGAGGTAGCCATGAACCATTGGGGTAGGATATTCTTTCGTTATGAGAATGGGTGCTTGAATCAGGCCATCGGCCAGCCGTTGGAGAATCACATCAACAACTGTCGAGAGATTTTATCCCGGTTTCGGGATGAGTTCTTCCACCCCGAAAGCCGAGCCATGCTAGACAAAGCGGTGGAACTCCATGATCTGGGCAAGCAGGAAACCTTTCGGATCACCTGGGATCCGGATGCCCAAAAGTGGGGTTACAGCTTTGCGGGACACCGATTTCGGGTGCCCCATGATGATCCTTATGTGGCCGGACTGATTCGGGCGCATCATGAGTTCTCCGTGGACCAGATTAATCGGGAAAAGGCCATGATTAAAGATGAAGCGGATAGAAAACGGTTCCCCGATGACCTCTACTTGTTGTGTATGGCCGATCAATTGGAGGCCGAACTGGCGGTCAAGACGGTGGAGAACAAAAACGACGTTAGCCGAACCTTTATGGAATTCACCACCTGGCGGCCAAATCCGTTATCCTTTGATTTTACGGTTATTCCCTGGCCTTTTGAGCCGGTGTCTTTCCACCTGACTTTCAAGTTGATGGAGCTACAGGAGCCTAAGCTTCCCAACCTCGCCGAAAAAGACAAGAAAACCATGAATAACTGGTTCAGAGAAACTGGAACGTTTAAATCGACGGAAATGACCATAAACCTGGTAAGAGAGGTGGTCGATGGACATTGAAACCTATTACCTAAAGGCAATGGGAGCGGAATTTAAGCCGAATCCACTCCAAAAAAGGGTGTGGGAGGCGTATGATCAGGCTGGTGGCTATCCGGCCTTGCTGATTAAGGCGGGGACCGGAACAGGTAAGACGGAGGCCGCCCTGTTGCCCGCTCTGAGTGACCAGCGCCGGGTGGTCATGGTACTCCCTTCAAAAGCTTTAATCGAAGATATGGGACAACGGATTGTCAAAATAGGTGAGAGCCTCACCGCTGGAAGCGATGACAAATTGGGGATCACCATTGACATGGGCGGTAGTTGCCGACGTCATTTTTGCCGTGATGGAAAATCCGAGTTTAATTATTACCACCGGCACTTATTTGCCGATGACATCATCCTGACGACTCTTGATAAATTCCTTTTCCGCGTTTTTGGGTACGGTGAAAAGATCAAGTCATTCATCTTTCCGCACCGTATCTTCGGCTCAGCTCTGGGTAAAAAGCCGTTTATCATTTTCGATGAGGCACATGATTATGATAAGTTAGCCTATACCAATTTTCAAAAGCTCGTCGAGGCCCTGTACACCAAGGGCAAGGATTTGTGTGTGATGAGCGCCACGCTGCCTGAGGAATTTGCCGATTTCCTGACCCTGGTCGATGCCGGTCAGGAACCATTGCATGAGGAGTTGGCACATTTTCAGTCGGAAAGCCTCCAGATGGTCCATACCCATAAGCACCTGGAGTTGGTATCGGCCTCAGGTGACGGCGACAGTTTAGTGGACGCTGTGGCGCAGCAAGTAAGAAACAACTATCGTTTCGGCGAAAGAGTCATTGTCAGAACGGAAACAATTGAGAAGCTCATCAAACTATATGATAAACTTGTCGATTTTTCTCCCCTGGTTTATCACGGCCGCCTGACCTCGGAGCAGCGACGGGGCGTCATTAACAAAATCATTGATCACCAAAAAAATGATAAAGGCTTCATGATCTTAGCCACCTCGGCCATTGAGGCCGGGTGCGATTTAGACGCCCATTTGATTATCACCGAGTTCTGCGACCCTGATAGCCTGGTCCAACTGGCCGGTCGCTTGAATCGCCGGGGCAGGATGCCGGAAGCGAAAATAATTGTTGTCCGCGGTGAATCTGGATATCCCTTTAGCACCTTAAGCAAAAGTCAACAAGCCGCCTATTGGGCGGACCTGGAAGGCATGAACGGTCTTTTAGAACCGGTGAGGTTGACTGACTATTTTGAACCGCCCCAGGATGACTGGATGGGCGAGATTCTTTTCGACATGCTGTGGGATTATGTTTATGACGGTGATTTGACCTGTAAGCCGTTGTGGGACCGGGGCATCCTGGTTACCCGGAGTTGGGAGCCATCTATCACTCTATGCACGGGTATCAACGAAGAAACGGGACGCCCGGAGAACCCGATTCAAGTGGGCCTAAGTCGCCTGACCAAAGATTGGCCTCGCCTGTCCCCTGAAGACCTCAAAGTTGCCTGTGTCGGCGATTATCTGTCAATAGCAAACGGTGATTATCATGCCCAGGTCAAGCGAGTATTTTACCAGCGGAGACGGGGTGAAGGGGGCGGTTGGTCAATATACGACCTCCCCTCATACCGCATTAGCGCCTATGAAAACACCTTGTTGTGTATTATCCGTGAGGATGTTAAGGATACCTATTTTGACCGAGTTCTGGGATATAAAAAATTGCCGAAGATCTTTCTCAAAGGTTACAAGTACGGGTATCAAAGGGTGCTGCAGTATCAGCCCGAACAAAAGAAAGACGGTTGTTTCAAATTGAATAACGATCGGATCGTGGCCACAGGCAACCTGTGGTACCTGGAGCGATAATATGCCGGTGACAGCCATCATCAATCTTCGGGCATTGACCGGGGGCCGGATGCCCCGCTCATTTCATTGCCTGATGCATCCCATTTTTCTTGATCGAATCTCCGCGGCCCACTCCGGACTGGGCGCCATGCTCCATGACCATCAAGGCCCGGCGCCCTATGCCATCTCTCCCGTCATGGGCCGGAAAGCCAATGGAGCCATCTTAAATAATGAGTCATATTGGGTGCGTCTATCTATCTTGCACCCGGATCTGGAGGATGTTTTCTTGACCACGCTGGAAAAGGGTTTATGGGTGGAGCCGGTTTCGGTGGGTGATCTGTCCTTTCTCGTGGAGGATGTGGTGCTGGGACAACAGCCGTCAAATCCCTGGTCGGGAAGGACTAGTTATGACGATCTGCGGCGCAATGGTTCCGCTTCGGACAGAATCACTTTGCATTTCAAAAGTCCTGTTTCGTTTAAGCGAGGTGACCTGCATTATTCTTTGCCGGAGCCGGGGTTGATCTTCGGCCATCTGGTCAAGCGGTGGAACCGGTTTGCCCCTGATCTAATGCCGGAAACCCTGACCGGCCAGGGTGTGAGTTATTCTTTTTTTGATATTCACACCGCTCCCTATGCCTTACGGAACGGCGGCACGATTATAGGGTCTATTGGTCAATTAACCTTTATCTTTGAATGCGATGCCCCGACTCAGCGCCTTTACCGGACTTTATTACGCTTCGCCTTTTATTCCGGCATTGGAGTGAAGACGACCCAGGGGATGGGGCTGTGCCGGGTGATTGAGGAAAGATGAAAGAATCTGCCGATTATATCCCGGTGTCTTATCTTAACGCCTATGTCTACTGCCCGCGGCGGTTTTACCTGGAGCGTGTCTTGGGCATGTTTGAGGACAATGCCCATACTATCGAAGGGCGAAGCCGCCACCGGGTAGTGGACATGCGGGGTCAGGAGGCGCGTCCCGTCAAAAAGGAGGAGGTGATCCACCGGCGGTCGGTATCTTTTTCCTCCGAACGGCTGGGCATTATCGGGAAATTGGACCTGGTGGAAGAAAAGGAAGGGGCTCCGGGATATCCGGTGGAGTACAAGAAGGCCAAGAAGCCGGCCAACCGCGACCCCTGGTTGAATGATCAAATTCAGCTTTGCGCCCAGGCTCTTTTGATGCGGGATAATGGGCTGACGCTGCCCGAGCGGGCCTACATTTATTACATCGGCTCCCGGGCGCGGGTAGAGGTGCCCCTGACCCCGGATTTGGTCGCCGAAACGGAGCGAGTGATCGAGGCTTGCCGGCAGGTCGCCGCGACTGAAGCCCCGCCGCCGCTAACCGAAAACCGGAATAAATGCTTTGGTTGCTCTCTAAACGCCATCTGCCTGCCCGAGGAAGAGGAAGTCCTGGCCGGGAAGAAGAGCAACGCCAAAGAGATTCTGCCCTCCGCCCTGGACGCGGATGTGTTGTATGTGGATACTATCGGGGCGTATCTTAGCCTATCCCAGGACTGCATTAAGATCACCGCTCCCGGCGGCCTAGAGATCGGGTCGGCCTCCCTCGAAAAGCTACGTGAAGTCGTCTTGTGCGGACCCGTTCAGGCGACCACCCAGGTCCTCCATTCATGCTTGAAACGACATGTACCGATCCATTATATGAGTCAGCATGGTCGTTACCTGGGTCAATGCACTTCATGGCTCCATCATCACGGACTGCTCCGGGAAGCGCAATGGCGGATCCACTTCGATCCCGTTCGGGCGCTGGAACTGGCCAGGATAATTGTGGTGTCCAAAGCGACTAATATGCGAACCCTGATGATGCGATATCTTAAGGAAGACCGGAATGAGGGTGATCCCATCCAGTTCGAGCGGATCAAAGACCTGAAGAAGAAAGCGCAGACTGCAGATAACCTGGACACTCTCAGGGGTTATGAGGGCGCGGCAACGAGGGTCTATTTTGGCCAATTTGCCCGATACATCAAACCGGAGAGAAGATCATTCTTTCCGTTCGATGAGCGCAATCGCCGGCCGCCTCGAGATCCGGTCAACGCCATGCTCAGCTTCGGTTATAGTCTCCTGGCCAAGGATTGCCAGGGAGCCGGGGGGCGAGTCGGGTTCGATCCCTATTGCGGTTTCTATCACACCATGAAATACGGCCGGCCATCCCTGGCCCTGGATATAATGGAGTTCTTCCGGCAACCAATTGTGGACTCGATGGTATTAAGCGCGATCAACAACGGCGTCTTCAAGGAAAACGATTTCTTGCAGTATCAGAATACCTGCTATCTCAATGAAAAAGGGAGAAAGAAATTTTTGGCTCAGTACGAAATGCGCAAGAAAGATCTGGTCACCCATCCCAGGTTCCATTATCGTTTGAGTTATGAGCGGACCATCGAGTTGCAGTTCCGGCTCCTGGGCAAATTTCTGCTTGGTCAACTTCCCGAGTATGAGGGCTTTCATATCCGATGAAACGAAACTATTTGGTGGGATACGATATCTCCGATGACAGAAGGTTAGCCAAAGTGGCCAAGACCATGAAAGGTTTTGGTTACCGGCTCCAATACAGCTTTTTCCATTGCTGTTTATCCGACCAGCAAAAAAACCGGATGAAGGAGGCGCTCAAGAAGATAATACTTGACGAAGAAGACCAAGTCATTATACTCCCAGTAACTGAAAAACAACTAACGGAGCTTGAATTCATCGGAGTCAAGACCCAAATTGCGCTGGAAGGTGTGATTATCGTCTAATCCACGAGAGGTGCTGGAGAGTAAAAATCATGGCCGCCGCCCGCAAAATAAATATATATTATAAATCAAAGAGTTACCGCTCAGCATGGGGCGTCGCCATGTCTGCAACGTCTCCTAACTCATTATCGGCCAAACCCCTCTCGCAATCACTATCACAACCGATTGATTTGCCTGGCTCCATGGGACCAGGGCTCCCAAAACCCCAATTCCCTGTAAGGGATTGAAACGAGTAAATTTTGCCATGGATAAAATGTCGATTTCAAAACTCCCAAAACCCCAATTCCCTGTAAGGGATTGAAACAGAAGTTGATGGTGTTTCTTCTTGCGGCATCTGGTCGCTCCCAAAACCCCAATTCCCTGTAAGGGATTGAAACAGCATCCCCCCGGATAAAAGTTGGGCTGTTTGTGCACTCCCAAAACCCCAATTCCCTGTAAGGGATTGAAACAACGTCACCACGAATTCGAGATTTTCCACCGTATGAGCTCCCAAAACCCCAATTCCCTGTAAGGGATTGAAACTTGTATTTGCGCTCGAGCGCGTCACGACGTTTATAAACTCCCAAAACCCCAATTCCCTGTAAGGGATTGAAACGCGGGAATGTAATTATGGGAAAAGCTAAGGTAATTAAACTCCCAAAACCCCAATTCCCTGTAAGGGATTGAAACGACGACACTACAATGCTGTGTTTCTGGTATGGCCCGGCTCCCAAAACCCCAATTCCCTGTAAGGGATTGAAACTTATGTTTACTCTTACTCCTTACCTATAAAGCCTTCCTCCCAAAACCCCAATTCCCTGTAAGGGATTGAAACCCCTTGAAGATGTTAAGGCAGCATTTTTTAATCAAAGCCTCCCAAAACCCCAATTCCCTGTAAGGGATTGAAACGCACTGACTTTATTTGAGCCGGCCTTGAGGTTGCGGCTCCCAAAACCCCAATTCCCTGTAAGGGATTGAAACTTAATTTACGGCCACATAGTTTCT
>JADFYC010000118.1 GCA_015233295.1 Deltaproteobacteria bacterium
ACTGTAATACTTATCCACCCGGGCAACGACGTCGTTCATGGGCATATCCGCCATTCCTTCAATCACTTTTGGAACAAAGCTGTCTCTTTTGAGCTCAGGAAATTTATGCATCAAGTGTTGTTCAATGGTCACCACATGGCCAAAACCCCAGATAAAGGCCACCTTGGAATCGTGCGTCATCTTCTGCCACAGATCTCCTGTTAGGACCGGCACTCCCAGGGTATCTTGCAGTCCTTTTTCCATGTCTTTTCTATCGGCTTTTTGCTCGGCTTTTTGCTCGGGAGTCTTCTCCTCGGCCAGCACGTTAAACGAGCACACCGTGAAGCCAACAAAAAAAGCAACCACAAGGTAAATCCCTACCATTTTGATTCTGTTCATAATTATCCCTTTCCCATTAGTTTTTTCATCGAGTTTTTTTCTGTCGTTAATGTATCAGCCTCATCTTGGAGCGAAACGACCTCCTTTCTTTGGTATGTCAGCCCAAAACTGATATGGTACCGTAACTGTTCACCGCAGAGGACGCTGACAAGTATGTTTTTGGAATCCAAGGTTCTTCTTATGTGTCGGAGACTCCCTTCCGGAATGCTAAAGCACGCACCATCACAGAATCCTATCTCCCTATATGAATTTTTGAAAGTGAACCTATGACCCCGAAGACGCTCAAGAGCCAGAGAATCACGCCAATCACCACGACTACATTTAAGATTCTCTTGATTTTCCAATCCATCGGTATGTAGTTGTTAATCAGCCACAGAACAACCCCAATCACAACCAGAATAATAACCAAATTAATCAAAGGCATCCCCTTCTCCTTTCATGCCTGTAGCGCAATTTTATAGAGGACCTTCAATCCGCGATTCCTGATTACTCCACCTTCTTCCATGTTTGGTCAGGATCATATTGCTTCATCGCCTTGACGATCTGCTCGGTTTTTTGCCCCAGGTCTTTCTCATAAACAATTCCTTGCTGATTGACTATGAAACTCATTATCCCGGAGTCTCCATATCTATCTGGAAAAGCGACCAGGGCAAACCCCAGCGTCATCTTTCCGTTGACGACATAATCATACTCCCCACCTTGGGCATTTTTACCTTGTGATTTTAAGATGTTGAAGCAGTATCCATGATATGGGGCAAATCTTAATTCGCCCTTTCGTCCTACGGTTTCAAACTTGGCCGCCCCGGCCGCTAAGGGGCCGATGAGGCTCTTGGTTTCCTGTTCCTCCGTCTCCCAGTAAAGACCATCCCGCAAATCCGGATCACTGATCATGTTCTGGGCAAAGGTGACGGTCTGATTTCCAGCTATGCCCTTACAAGCATACCCCAGGTCCTTACAGGCATATTCCCGTTGAGCCATGACATAGGCCTTCATGAACTCTATCGTATTCAATTCATTTCGACCTATCCACCGGGCGAATAACTCATGCTTTCCGGCTTTGGTATCAAACACCCAGGCATCACCTTTCTTGATGATCGGGACCGGGAAAGCCCAGCCTTCTTGACCCACATGAAGGATGGCCTTGTCTGCAGTTACGGTTTCAATCGTGTTTTTCTGTTCATGGGATTTGATGAATTGCTCTCGACCTTCTTTATCCTCCAGGTTATTCTCAGAAAAAATGAGCTCCTTGCCTGCTGTGCCAAAGATGGCTAACAATTCTTTGTCGTTATGGGTTTTGACCGCCTCGATCAGGGCGCTTACGGCCGCTTCCGGGGAAGCAAATGTTTTTTGTTTTATCTGGGCCGCCAGGACGGCTGTCGCAAGAGAGAGGATGACGCCGCTAAGAAGCAGAATCATGACCCCAGAGCGAAGAAACGAAATTTCATTGATTTTAGATGAGCCATATTGATTACTCCATCCAAAGGGGTTTAAGCATGTTAACATTTATCGCCGTCGATATTTAAGGTTCCAAATCATGCCGGTTACCTTTGCTTGCCGCCATGGGGTCCGCCTCCGCCACCGCCGGATTTGCCACCGCCGGATTTGCCACCGCCACCACCTTGGGGCCGTCCACCTCCGCCTCCTCTGGATACACCACCGCCGCCACCTTGGGGCCGTCCACCTCCGCCTCCTCTGGATACACCACCACCGCCACCTTGGGGCCGTCCACCTCCGCCTCCGCCGAAGCTTGGCGCCCGACCAACTCTTCCGGCACTACGAGTTGAACTGGTATGGCCCCGTTGGCTGGCCATGCCTTCTCTTTTGGCATTACCCACACCTTGAAACGCATTTCCCGTGCCTCTTCCGCTCGAGCGACCAACTGAAGACTGAGTCCGGCCCGCCCTAGAGCTAGTCGTCCGGCCAAATGAACTTCGACTCGAGCGACCAACTGAGGACTGAGTCCGGGTCGCCTTAGAGGTCGTTGTCCGGCCGAATGAACTTCGACCACGGCTTAGGCTGCCCCCGGCCTTATTCACGCCCCCGCCGCGGCCAAACGTTTGGCCGGTGGAACGGGTCCGTGCCCCGGTCGTCGTCCGGCCTGAGAATCCGGATGAGGCTCGGCCCATCCCGGGTGTGAGTCCTCTCGAGCCGGCTTGCCCAAAGCCCCTAACATTACTTCCAGCATGGGTTAGGCGCGAGGTCTGACCAAAACGCTGGGCCGTGGCCGGGTCCCGATAAGCCACACCCCGACGGTGAAAGGAATCATGTTGCCATTGGCCGGAAGTGGTGATTCCCCTTCGGCCATATACATTCATGTTATTATAATTAATTGTTCTGTTATAATTGACATTTACGTACCCACCGCCCCAGCCCCAGTTGAATCCGGCCCAGGAATTCACCGCCGCGCCCACAAAAAATCCGGTTGTAAATCCGATGACTCCGGCGGTAAAGGCCACCTCAGGTCCAGGATAGACCATCCCGGAATAAAACATTGGATAGGGTGGGTAAGTCGGATACAGCCAGGGGCCGTAGACCACCGTCGGATTATATAGCGGCACGTAGACTACATCAGGCTCGACCGATTCAATCCGAACAATACATCGCGGCGTGCACCGCTCTTTAATCACCCTTTGCTGGGTGGTTGTCTTCAGACACCCCGAGGTTTCGGCCCTGGCCCGCAACTCCTGGACCATATCCATCACGTCACCTTGTTGAACCAAGAAGGCGTTGCCCAGCTTCGATGTCCAATCGATCTTATCACTCATCATCTTAAGTACCTGCGGCATATGGCACAGGGATTTGACACTCACATCCCATTCCTTTTTCATTAAGGCTGCGTCCAACCGGTCGCCCTTCAACTTGCGATGCGTCCCTACCCAGCGAGCGGCTTCCACCACTTCCAGCGGATAAGTGGCCGCCATGAGTATCTGGGACAGCAGCGAGTCGGGGTACAAGGCCACTGGGGCGAGCATCTGAGCCAGTTCCTCCTTCGAATATACCGGCGGCGCCGGCTGCGGCGGTGTCCCTACTTGGCCTTGGACCTCGGTTGGTACGGGTGGCGGTGCTGCCACCTGGCTCAAGGCGACGGCCGGCACAACCAGCATGACCAATAACATCCCGATAATAAGTTTTACCCTTGCAAAACGCTTGCTCATCATGTCTCCTTTTCCATCTATGATGTCCTCAATCAATGACCAGATTCAAGCATCCTTTCCCAGGATAAAAAAATACCCCGAGTCTCTAGAACAAATGCCGGAAGGTAATGGAGAGATTGATTATAACCCGAGTCCGACAAGTTCACCCAGGCATTACCGATTTATTGCGACATTGCTGCTCACAAACCTGATTAACCCTCCGTCTCCCCAATAAGCCCCGCCTGATTGCATCAAGTTCTGGAACATTAGCATTAACAGTTGAACTATTAGCATAATACTAAAAGGTTAATAGTCATTACCGGAAATCGGGTAGGCCTTCCAAACAGGGTCGGAACCCTCATCCTCTCCACTTTCTATTTGCCGTAAAGCCTTACTTACAAAAAAGAGGAGCCCTTTCTGTCTTAGCGGTTTTATGAGGTAATCGACGGCGTGTAGGCGAAAACTGGCATTAACTGTTTTCTCAGTAGGGTAGGCCGTCATGATGATTACGCGGGTTTTGAGGTTTCTTCGTATTACCTCCTGTAAGATATCTGTCCCCCATCCATCATCAAGAATGATATCTGCAAGTATCAGGTCAAATTCCATCTCATCCATTCTCGACAGAGCTTCAAAGTAACTTTCGGCAGTGATCACATTGTATCCCTCGGCTACGAGGAACCTGTGAAAGCTGAATCTGATGCTTTCTTCGTCATCGATTACGAGTATATTTGCCTTCATTACATTATCCTTTGAGAGGCTCCGCTATTTCAGAATAGACTCGGCATTACTCGGGTCTTCTTTGGAAACGTCAACCACTGCTCACCCCTCAGGCTTGGCTGGCAAGAAATGTCCGGAATGGCTATTTTTAAGTTTGGATGATCAAGATTCGTGCCGAAAAGGCCGATGATCGCACTTATTAGGTATTGTTATGGTATAACAATCTGTTAAGTTTTTCCTGTGGGAGTCCTGGTCAACATTCGACGAGATAAGAGGTGTTGCATGCAACGGAATCGTTGCAAGGTTTCTGTATCGTGCGCAACACTTCAATAGTGGTGGGGGCTATCCCTCTTCCTACCTATGTACGCCTGGCAGATCGCACACACTAAAATGCCCCACCAGACGGAACCGGCGGGGCATATGGTTGGATTTAAACTGACCGTTCCAAAGTCTACTACTTAGCCGAACTCACCAGATTCACATTCCACGTCGTCTTTTTTCCATCGCTGGTGTCTCTCGATACCTGCCCGCTGACCGCAGTGGCAAACACAAAGGAGACCTTGGTCCCCAGGTTATAAATATCCCGGCCCGAGAAGAGATTCGCCTTTGCAGCGGGGTCATAGTAGACCTCACAATTAACGGCGTCACTACTCAGTAGCAGTATGGCTCCGCCGCCGGTATATCTTTGGAAATAAAACATCTGTGACGTATCGGGCGTGGCCTGCCAGATGCCGTCGGTGGTTGAGTTGATTTCGGCGGTGGAATCCACCGTTAACTTGGATGATTCCGCCATGTTAGAGGCAACCACGGTCAGGGTATAGTCGGCCTGGGTAGGAGAAGAAAAGGGAATTCTTAAATGTTGTGTCTTGCCGCCCGTAGGGACATCGCCGCCGTCAAAGACGCCGTTATTAACATTGGCGGCATAAAAGGTGATGATGGCCTTTGCATTTGCAGAAATGATGCAAATGGCCCCGCCATCAGTATAGGTTTGGAAATAAATCTTCTTTCCATTTGCCGCAATCCAGACTCCTCTGGTAGGATCAAAAGACCCCAGAACATCCGATAATATTTGGTTCCATACACCAGAGTCAGAATAATATTTTTCATGGCAAGTGATAAATTCATCTCTAGCTTGGGACCTAGTTAATTCCTCTTTATGTTGGGACCTAATTAATTTATCGTTATCTTGAAGCTCAATGTTATGCGTGGCCACCGGGATAACTCCAGAAATTGGATCACATTCTATCCAATAATTATTCCATTCTCTTACATTAGGAAGAATATTAACATCCGAAACATAAATCTCTGTAAATGACTTTATGACTCCTGTCATAGAATCTAACGGCGAACCCAAAGTTATAAATTTATCAACCTTAATATCCGGGTGTTGTCTCAGCGCAAGGTAGGCTAATACGGTACCCCAACTATGTGTAAGAATAACAAAAGGTTTTTTTTGTGCGATGCTTGATTGCGACGCGTCTGCGAGGACTTGTGATAAACTATTTATTAAATTATCGTCTGTATCATAAATATTTCTGGACCATTTGAATGCTGCAATAGGTCCAATTTGCTGTTCAATCAGAGCTGCCTGGTCGGCAGGAATTGCTTCTTTAAGATAGGCTGTATAATCAGGTGATAGGAATGGATCAACAATAGAGAGTAGATGCAACCCATCAATAACTATAACGTTACCCTCTGAAAATCCGGTAAACGCAACTAACAAGAAGATAAGAAAAACAAGCGGTGCGAGTACTCTGCGTATTTTTATCATTTTCCCCTCCAAGTCGGTGGTAATCGGAATTGTTCTGTTATATTTTTGATCTATTGTCTCTTAGGTACGGGACAAAACTTCGGGCCAAGGTATCATACGTAATATTGGTTGCATATTGAGTAATGCCGCCACTAATATGTTTATAATCTTGATGAGTCGACCTTTTATGTAATATAGGTTAGACAGGGCATCTCGAAACGCGGCCGGACCCCAGCTCAAGATATTTTTCAACCTATGCCGGATTCGAGCATCCGTTTCCAGGATGAGATATGTCTCAGACTAGGAGCCCGTCGGACTTTCCGAAATCAATAAGCGTAACATATTTAAATTATTAAATTTATATTTTATGGGCAAAAATGCGCCGTTTTAGTTAATCCCATACTTTCAGATAGTTATGCTCTGCGCAAACTTAAAGTCCGACAGGCTCCTAGAAGAAAAATGTTGGCGGGTAACATTGGAGGGTAACAAAGGGACCAACCGTATGCCCACGAGCCGGGTCCGCGTCGGAAATCGGAAGGAGACTCAGGATGAGGTGCGCTCCAGGCCGGTGTCTTAGGACACTGACCGGCTGTATCTCAAGAAAGCCCCACCTGGTAGAGTCAAGCGGGGCTATGACAGACCTTGTTTTGGTTCCGTTGGTGACATTAGCGTTATCCGGAATTAATAGCCGGCCTGGGTAACCAGTCATGAATTGTCGGTGTAACTAAAGAGCCTGACCGGGTGGCGGGTGATCACTTCCCGGCCGATGGTGTCAGACCTGCATCCGGGCCAAAGAAACTGGGCGGAGCACCAAATTCCATTTTGGTCAGCGTCCCAAGATTGGCGGGATCGGACACGCGAATGACTAGAACTCTTCCAGACGCTATGGCCGCTGTCGCCATGACCATATACTGATCTTCTTTATCCTTAGGCATCACAAAACGACGGCCATCTGACCAAAAATTGTTATAACCAAATATGTAACAATGGCCATCAGCGTCGCTACAACCCGTCCGCCAGAGATTGAAGGGTACATCAGATGTTACGCCTGCCACATCCGTTGATTTATTTTGAGCCACGGATAATGATGGGATGGCCAGTAACATGATTACGGAAATGATGAACAACATATGGTACCTTTTACTTTTCTTCATCTTGTCGTACCTCCACAGGTAGGTTTGTTTGGAGCACATTGGTGATGGCGTTAACCTCACGTTAAACCAGACGCCCAGACCATGACGCTGGTCTAACTTGATGGAATCATATTATTATTTGTACTGGCTTGACTAACTAGTTACTCTCGACTCTCGGTCGTCGTCTTCGTGTTCGTGGTTTTCCGAATCACCACTTTGTTAGCAATCATGTGATCGCCTTCATTGGTGTAGTAAACCGTTACCGGCAGTCCGGACTTGACAGTCTCCATGGAGACGGGCGCACCCGTGTCGTCAACATAGGTTGTGGTCTTCGTGTATTTGTACTTAACCGGAGATGAGGTGGTTTCCGTCCGGACCACGATGGCGTCCGGGTTAAACTCGCTGATCGTCCCCGCTGTTTCCGTCTTTGTGACCGTGGTAGTCACCTTTTCCTCCTGGGCAAATAAACCGGACGGCATAATCATAACGGCCAATAACAGTACGAACGACATCGCTCTTTTCATAAATTTCTCCTTCTTTGTTGTGAAAATTAGAAATATTGAATGCATATCTGCGATTACCCATACTACAATCTACTCAAGGCGTTGGAAAGACAGGGCGCCGCACATGGCTGAATCGGCTCTCCGCCTACTCAAAAAACATGCGATTATTCGTTTATTTCAGATCAATCAGACTGTTGTCCCTTTTCGAATGGGAATAAGAGAAGATAAGCAGGGTGGGGGACAATTGAGCCATGCTGCATTTTCTTAAGCAAGTTTTATGCCCGCCGGATATAGAGGCGTCACATTGTACACTTTATCTAAGATATATATGTAGTTACGGTATGTCAAGAGCCATAAAGGGGTGTGAGCTTGAAGCGAAGGAGTGTTGCATGCAACGGAAGCGTTGCATGATTTCTGTGTCACATGCAACACTTCAACATCGAGGGGTATCTTTGGTGAGGTTGTATCGTTTGATTTTCCGGTAGAGGGTCACGCGATCTATCCCCAGCAACCGGGCTGCTTTTGCTTTGTTCCAGGCGGTCTTATCCAGGGCTTCAAGAATTCCGTGTAACTCGGGATCCGGTGTCTCATCGGGAGAGCGGCGTTCGATTGCTGGATCGCTCATGAAGTCAGGTGGCAGATGCTCGAAGGTGATGATGTTTTGGCTGCACAGAACGAAGGCATGCTCCATGGTATGCTTGAGTTCCCGCACATTGCCCGGCCAGGGATACTTGAGAAAAGCTTTCATAACATCAGAGGATATGGCTTCAATGGTTTTCTTGAATTTAGCGTTGAACTTGTTACGAAAATGTTCAACCAGAAGAGGGAGGTCTTCGCGCCTGTCCCTTAAGGGCGGCAATCTGATCTCAACCACTTTCAGCCGGTAGTAGAGGTCCTCCCGCAATTCGCCAAGGCTGACTTTCTCCATGAGATTTCTGTTCGTTGCCGCGATCAGCCGAACGTCCACCTTGATTGGAGTAGAGCTTCCGACTCGCTCAAATTCCTTCTCTTCAAGGACCCGCAAGAGCTTCACTTGTATATTTGGCGAGATTTCACCAATCTCATCGAAGAAGATGGCGCCACCATCCGCTCTGTGTAACCGCCCCACATTGTCTCTAGTCGCGCCTGTAAACGCTCCCTTTACATGACCGAACAGCTCGCTTTCAAATAAATTTTCAGACAATGCCGAGCAGTTTACCTTGACCAGCGGCTTATGGCTGCGTTCTCCGGCCCGATGCAGAGCCTCGGCGACCAGTTCTTTACCTGTCCCACTTTCTCCAGTGATGAGAACAGTCGTATGAACACGGGCCAAAGCTTCTATGAGGGAATAAACCTTCTGCATCGGCTCGCTTCTACCTACGATGTGATGGAACTGCCGGTGCTGTTTGAGCTCCCTTTCTAGGTTGGCCACATGGGTATCATCCCTCAACACCATAACGACGCCCGAGAGTATGCCCATAAGACTGAGTAGAGGATATGTCCTTACGCTAATGACCATTCGTCCACCATCGGGAGGTCTGTACTCCATACGGTCTACTTCAACAGGCTTTCCACTCTTGATTGCTTCCTCGAGAATCTCCAAACATCTTCCATTGCACATTTCAGGGAGAGAGCTAAAGGTTTTTCCGATGTCATCACGAGAATATCCACACATGGTCACGGCTGTCTCATTGAGCTCGATCACAACTAATTCTTTATCTACAGTGATGATGGCATCCCTGACACTCCTGAAGATAGCCTCGAGGTTTGTCCGGTATCTTTCCTTTTCTTCAGTTACGTCCTTATACTTCAGAGCCGTTCGGGTCGCATGCAACAATGATTCCTGGTTAATGGGCTTGGGGATATAATCAAATGCACCCAGGCGAATGGAGTCGGCCGCGGTCTCGACATCAGGATCTCCCGTGACCACGATTACCGGGCAGCTCAGTCCTCTCGCCTTGATCTCTCGTAAGATATCGATTCCCGTCCCATCCCCCAAAATGATGTCTGCAAACACCACGTCGAAGAGCGTCTCGTTTATTCGGGCCAAGGCTTCGCGGCAGCTTTCAGCAGTCGTTACGATATACCCAGCAGCCCCTAAGAACCTTTCGAAGGTAAACCTGATTGATTCCTCGTCATCGATTACAAGGATTCTGTCACTCATTCTGC
>JADFYC010000119.1 GCA_015233295.1 Deltaproteobacteria bacterium
TCAAATCCCAGGTCATCCAAATCAAAGAGATCCCGGCCGGAACGACTATCGGTTACGGCTGCACCTTCCGCGCCCCGGGCCGGATGCGCCTGGCAGTAGCCCCGGTAGGTTATCGAGATGGTTTTTCCCGCGCGCTATCCAACAAAGGGATGGCCCTGATTAGAGGCCGGCGGGTTCCATTAGTCGGGTCCGTGTGTATGAACCTGACCATGTTTGATGTCACTCAGGTACCGGAAGTCCTCCCCGGTGACGAGATCGTATTTCTTGGTCAACAGGGCCGGGACCGGATCAGGGCCGAAGAAATCGCCGCGGCCGCCGGAACCATCTCCTACGAGGTCTACTGCGCCCTTGGTCGCCTCAATCCCCGGGAGTATACCTGGTCGGACTAACCCGGCCACATCGTGGCTCAGATCGGGGCGGTTTTTCCCGCCCCATTGTTTGCAGACAAAGGGCATGACGGGGGTACACCTTCACCGTAGTTTAAATTTGTTAACACAAGTTATCCGCCGCTAGTCCCAGACCCGTTGGTCGTCGATGGTTTTAGCGCCGGCAGGGATGGTCCCCTGGGGGACAAAACGAACTTCACCTCTGATCCTGAGAATGCTGGGCATGAATTCGGCAATCTTTTCGGCCAGACCAACCGTATCCCCCGACTCCTCCGTCAATTCAGCCACGAAGGTCATGATGTCTTTGTGCTCTTGCCGCGTAACCACAATTTGATATCGGGAAATCTCCGGAAAATTTTTGGCCACCTCGGCCGCCTGACCAGGATGGATGAACATGCCTTTGACCTTCGTCACCTGATCGACCCGGCCTACAATTTTCACAATCCGCGGGGTAGTTCGGCCACAAACACAGGGCTCATCGGTGTAATAAGCCAAGTCACCGGATCCGAAACGAATAAGAGGATAAACGTGATTAAAGACGGTGCACACCACTTCTCCGATTTCGCCTGGGCCGAGGTGCTTGCCCGTGACCGGGTCAACTATTTCCACAATGACTTTATCAGGATAGTGCATCCCGTTCTTGCACCGGCATTCATAGCCCAGGCAACCCACGTCGGCCGTTCCATAACTTTGCCGAATGATCATCCCGAAACGATCCTCCAGGGATGAACGCAGGGATTCAGGCAGCATTTCCGCCGCAGAAAAACCCACTTTAAGATGCAGGTCCTTTTTTAAATTCAGCCCCAACTCCTCAGCCCGATCGGCGATTACGTTAAGAAAGCTGGGAGTGCCGGCAAACCCGGTGACTTTGAGATCCTTGAGCGTGTTTACCTGGACTTCGGTGTTTCCCACCCCGGTGGGGATGACTTTAACTCCCATCAAATTAAAGGACTCATCTAAAGCCATCCCGAATGGCACCAGGTGATAAGAGAAGGTAATCACAGTCAGGTCGCCCGGCCGAAACCCGGCCGCATAAAAGGCCTGAGTCCACCGGTCGTCTTCCCAGTCGGCCTCTCCCGGCTCATAAATGGGACCCGGAGACACAAAAATCCGTCGCATCCGTTCAACAGGTATTCCGGCAAAACCACCAAAGGGCAAATCTTCTTTCTGTTTTTTGACTAGATCTGATTTTTCGGTGATCGGGAGTTTTTCCAGATCCTCAACCGTTCTCACGTCTCCAGGTTCAGCCCCGGCGTCGTTGAATTTCTGTCTGATGGCCGGGGCGTGCTGGTAGGCATAGTCGACGATTTCTGATAGTCTTTGGTTATGATACTCACGCCGCTTCTCCCGAGGCATGGTCTCCAGCTCGGGTAAAAAGTAGCCCTCCGTCCGATTGATGTCCGTCATGTTAACCTCTTATGCTGTTGTATACTGTAGCGGTCATAATTGTCCCTTTTCGAGAAGGCACAGGGCAACCACGCGTTAAGATTTCTCGCTTCGCTCGAAATGACAACATCTGAATAGACATCGGTGTAGAATTTTTAGCGCTCGGCGCCTTTGTCATTTCGAGCGAAGCGAGAAATCTTAAGGTCTTTTCATCAGTTCGAAGAAAGGAGACGAGAAACAGGTGCGGCCAAAAGAGTCAAGAACATGTACTTAGATAAAGCAATACGAATGTTCCGGACCACCGTTGGACTAACGCAAGACCTCTATCCAAATTTTATTGAACGAAAGCCGGGTCTACTCCTGGCGAGCTGGACCCGGCTTTGTTATTCACTCATATTAATGGGCCTATTCCACTTTGTACTTGCCGGCAAAGGAGGCGATGACATTACCTCCGGGTAAGGCAAAGGTGGCGGTGCCGTTTTTCACTTCTACCCAATAGTCAAACTTCTTTTCTTTATTATCAGTCCCACCCCACCATTTCTTGAGCAGGTCTCCGGCGTTGAGTCCCATTTCCTTGAGCTTGAATCCGCTGGTCACGGCTAGGTTCCCCGCTGTGGTGGCAGCATCAAATGTAGCGGATATTCTTAAATAATTTGTCTTCCCGCCGGGAATCCATTGATGTTCGAAATAGGTCACGGTATTAACGTCGAATCCTGGTTCAAACGCGATGGTAAATTGGGCTTCTTCCATTTTTACAGGAAATGTATTGGGATTTTCTAAAGTAAAGATGAAATCAACGACCATGACGCTGCCGACGGGGAGGATAGTCTCCTTGACCGGTTCGGCCTTACCATCTTTGCATTCCCATTTGGTGGCAGGTCTCATGAAAAACCCGGGCCAGACTTTAGCAAACTCGACATGATCTAGTTTCACCACCGGCTGTTTGACATCCGCGGCCGGTTGACTGCTCTCTGCAGCTACGGCCGCATCCGTGGTTAACCCGTTGGGATCATGGACACAGAACACAACCATAAGGCAGCCTAAGGCGAGAGTCATGAGGGTAATTGCAGTCACCAAAATTTTAGGCATACTCCGTCCTCCTTATGTTGAAAAGTTGGCCGGCCGAAATCAAGTCAGCCAACGTTTTCGGCGTTTGTAGTGTTTGACTTCTCTAAAGCTTTTTCTGGATCCTTTGTCCGTCAGCCCCAAGTAGAAGTCTTTGATGTCAGGATTCTCCCGGAGCCTTTCCGAGGTATCATCCATGACGATGCGGCCGTTTTCCATAACATAGGCATGTGGCGCCACGTTCAGGGCCAGCTTGGCATTTTGCTCCACCAACAAAATGGAAATCTGTTGTTCAGTATTCAACTTCGTGACAATGTTGAAAATCTCATGGATTAACATCGGCGCCAGACCCATGGATGGTTCATCGAGCAAGATGAGTTTGGGACAGGTCATCAAAGCTCGGCCGACGACGGTCATCTGTTGCTCCCCCCCGCTGATAAACCCGGCGGTTTCATTTCTTTTCTGCCGAAGTCGAGGGAAATAGTGGTACACCATCTCCAGCCCTTCTTTGATGGTCTTGCCGGATTTCTTTGTCAGCAAGTGGGCGCCCACCCTGAGGTTTTGCTCCACCGTTAGGTGTTCGAAAACGCGGCGGCCTTCGATCACCTGGACGACCCCGGAACGGGAGATATGCTCCGCAGATTGTTTGTCGATGCGCTTACCCTCAAATTCAATGCTCCCGTCGGTCACCTCACCGTCTTCGTGATTGAGAAGACCGGAAATAGCCTTGAGGGTGGTGCTCTTGCCGGCCCCATTCGCCCCCAGCAGGGCTACAATAGCTCCGCGGGGGACTTCGATGGACACCCCTTTCAAGACAAGGATTACTTCATGATACCTGACTTCGATGTTATTCAATTTCAGGATTGGATCCGATGCCAAGGGCCATACCTCCCTGGGTGAAAACGATTGAAGTTGTCTCCTGGCAGTCGCTCGGGAGTAATCGACGGAGCCTGGCCGGAACCTAAAGAATGGTTCTGGCCAGACTAATCCAAGATACCGACTACCATCCCAGCCACTTATTTTGCCAGTTTTCGGCCCACCGGGCTTTGAGGTCCACCTTCTCCAAGACGCCAAACTTGCCGCCCTTGTATTGATAGATGTTGACTACAGGCGAAGGTCTATGATCTGTGGCCGAGTAAGACACCGGCGGAATGCCCAACCCCAGGTTAAGATCTTTTATGGTTTCAAATCCTTGTTTTAGGATGGACTCACCGGTGAGAGGTCCCTTCTTACCCGCCCTAATGAGCGCCTCTTTCAACACCAAGACTGCGCCCCAGGCCTGAATAGTTCTAATCAGACGCTTATCCGCGGGGATCGAAGGATTGACCTTCTTAGCGTAGGCCAGCACATTGTCCATCCCGTCAACCTTTTGGCCGAAAAAGGCGCATGTCGTCACGCCAATGGCCCCTTCCGCCGCTTCAGCCGCCAGTCTGGGCAGATTTTCGTCAAAACCCCAAACGTTGATAATATGGTTGGCCCCCAGACCCAGGGCATAGGCATCGCGCATGGCTGCAGCCACCGACATAGTGGTATTGCCGTGCCAGACCAGATCAGGTTTGAATGACTTGGCGCCTAAAACCTGGCTCTTGCAATCCAGGGCCGTTAGGGAAATATCTTGATCGGGACCGACTTCAAATCCCAATAGAGCGGCCTGGTCTTTTACCGCCTTAATCGGGGCGCTGGCATAAGGAGCGGGGAAGGCATAAAAGCACACAACCCGGGGTTTTTCTTTCTTGTCGCGCCGTTCCTTAAACTTGGCGTCCTTCATCCAGACTTCATCATACCAGGCCGTGATGGCCGCCCTGGCGCTGGAGGAGTAATCGGCCGCAAAAAAGAGATTATAAGGTGTTTTTTTGGGGTCGGCCAGGTGAGCCGAATAAGAGCCGGAGATGTAGGGGATCTTATCCTTGGTCACCGTAGGGGAAAGAGACTCCGTGTCACCCGTCCCCCATCCTAAGATGGTCACAACTTTATTATAATTCTTTAGTTTTTTGTACAAAGTTACGGCCTCAGGAATACGATAGCCGTAGTCATATTGGTATAACTTGATTTTCTTACCGTTAATACCACCGGTATCATTGACCCAGGTGATAGCCTCTTTGACGCCCAGGGCATAATCCTTACCCACGTCCGAGGTCGCCCCGGTCATGTCGTTAATGGCGCCGATATTAATCTCTTCCTCGGCCGCCGCAAGTGGTAGGGTGACTGAAATCAGCCCCAAAGTTAAGAAAGCCACAAATAAAGACGACCAAACAATTCTCTTCCGCATAATGGTACCCCCTTTGAGTATGTTGGTTAGCCTGCTGCCGGAAAAGGAAACAAGAGTCGTAATCCTCCATCTGGCCCTTTCTGGTCTCAAAAACGTTTTGGGTTTTGATGCTACGGCTTACCCGGTCACAAACCGTTCATCTGGGCTTTAAGACACCATGAAGCAGCCCATAATTCGGCCTATTAGTATGAAAACGGCCATAAATTAAAGTAGTTCTTGATCTGCCACCATCGATAGGACAATCCGTTCGGTTCAAATATCAAAAAAACGCAGATGGCCAATCCAAACACGGATTCCTTCAGGAACAGGAAATTCATTGACAGACTGGGAAACCAAGGAGTCAGGACGCCGACGAGATACTGGAGAAGTTCCATAACCAGGACCATGAACAACGAGCCGAAAATGGTCCCGTGAATGCTTCCGAATCCACCGATGAGGATGACACCGACCAACCAAAGGGACCAGAACCAGGTGAAATGTTCGGGACTAACCGCAGACAAATTGCTTATCCAGAAGGCCCCGGCCACCCCGGCGATAAACCCGGCCACGAAAAAAGCCTTAAGCTTGTATAAGATGATGTTGATTCCCATGGCCTCGGCCGCGATGTCGTTGTCCCGAATGGCTATCCAGGCCCGGCCGGTTTTGGAACGCATCAGGTTGGCTACGCCCATGGTCAAAAGAATAACCAGCGTGAGCATCAGGAAGTAAACCTTCACATCATTGTCTATCTCCCAGGGGCCGATTTTAATGGTCCCCGGGGGCAATGAAAACGCCTGGCCTCGGCCGCCGATTTGAGCCACGTACTGGGTAATGACGAAATCGACGGTGATGAACTGGGCGGCCATGGTGGTCATGATCAAGTAAAAGCCCTTAACCTTGGCCGAGGGCAGCCCGAACAGGACGCTCCACAGCCCGCCCACGATCCCGGCCGCGACGATGCTCACCGGGTAGAGCAATCCCGATTTGGTCAAGAATACCGCCCAGAAAGCCTGCGATTCGGGAATATGTAGCAACATCAAGGCACTGGTATAGGCGCCCACTGCAATAAAAGCGGCATGGCCCAGGGTGATCTGACCGCAGAAGCCGATCAATAGTTGCACTCCCAAGGCACCCATGATCGTATACCCGATGCTGTTCATTACCCCTAAATAGTAGCCGCCGAACCAGGGAAAAACGACAAAGAGCAGAACGCCCAGTAGAATCATTTTACCCCAAACAAACTTGGTCTGCCACCAGGCATGGTCTTCGCGATATTGCTGATGATATACTCCGCAAGGTAGATAGGCATGCATTGTCTAGACCCTTTCGATTCGTTCCCAGCCCCACAGGCCGTATGGCTTAAAGAGTAATATAATAACCATAAAGACAAAGGGGGCGATTTCCTTCACGCCGCCCGGAAAGTAGTGGTCCAAATAGGCCCCGGAAAGATTCTGCAGCACCCCGATAATCAGACCACCCACAATAGCCCCCGGCACGGAATTCAGCCCGCCCAGCACCACGGCCGGCAAGACTAACAAGCCCAGATGACTAACGGAGATGTTGATCCCATTGATGTTTCCCAGGAGGGTGCCGCCCACCCCGGCGGCCATAAAGGCAATGCTCCAGGCCGCGGCATAAACGAACCGGGCGCTAATCCCCAAAGATAATGCCGCCATCTCATCATCGGCGGTGGCCTGCATGGACAGACCCCATTTGGTGAATTGGAAGAAAGACACGAACAAGACCAGGAGAATCAAAGCCGCTAAGAAGCTCCACAAGTAGACTCGACCGATGACCAGCCAGCCGAACAACCTGTAGGGCTCCAGCGGCAGATCCGGCCAATAAAATGACCTTACTCATTTTGTCAAACAACTTCCCGGCCACCAGGCGGACGGCTATTTCGGCAAAGACTGAGGCGGTGAAAAACCAGCCGGAATCCATCACCCCAATTTTCTTAGCGTAACCATCGACGAGAAAAAATACGGGGGCATAAGCCGTCCAGACCAACAGGCAAGTTAGCAGCAACAGGATAACATTCCGATCCTTCAATATATCCGCGATCTCCGGCCATCTTATCCGATCCCCCCCCCGGCCTTCCCCTCGCGCTGCCTCGCCCCTTATCAGGGCCAACAAAGGAAAAGCCAAAATTAACATTATAGCCGAGTAATCCAGCAAATAAAGAAAGCTGCCGGTAGACCTGGTCACCAGCCCGGCCAGCGGAGGAATGATTCCGTACGGCACCAAAGTCAGGGCGGTGATAACCCCGAAAGCCTGGCCGCTCCTCTTCTGGGGGATATAGCTAACAATCAAGGCGGTGGCGGCAGTGACCAAGACCGTGTGGACAGCCCCGTGAAACACCCGAACCAGAGACATCGCCCACCAGTTGTTGGCCAAATGGTACAGTAACAATGCGATGATCACCGAAGCAACGCCATAGGTCATCCATTTCTTGGCATTGCCGGGATGAAATAAAGGGCTGATCAGCGGCCGGATGACCAGGGTGGCCAGGGCGAATAGACCTATTAACAGACCAAACCATTTTGGGGCGATGGGCAAGGTGGCCAGAAACCGTTCAAATCCATAAAATATGGCCATGTTGCTGAAGGCTATAAAAATCACTCCATTCAGCGCCACAAATTCCTTGGTGAACAGTTTGTCCTCAGCCGGCATAATTGCTCCGTCCTGTCTTTTTGGAGGTATCTTTCTGTTCCGGCTGCCTGGTTAACTGCACTGCCGGTCATGGTCTTTAACCAGCGTAGTTCATCAATCGCAACAGCAGATTTCCGGCCACGGTGCGACGATAAGCCCCGCCGGCCCGGATGTCGTCGATGGGAGATACGGCTGTCTGCGCCAGAGCCGCGGCATGGTCCAGGACATCCCGGGAGATAACCCGGCCCTCCAGGGCGCTCTCAACTTCGACTGACCTGATCACTGTCGGTCCGACACTACCCCAGGCCAGCCGAGCCTGGTCAATCCGGCCGGAATCGGACACCTGGAGGAGAGCCGCCAGGCTGACCACGGCGATGGCCAGGGCTTTTCTTTGGCCAACCTTTTCGAAGTGATGCACGTTATAATCAGCCGATTTTCTCAGCCAGACACCGGTCAACAATTGGCCCGGTCCCAGACTTGTCTTTCCCGGCCCCAGGATGAATCGGCTCAAAGGCAATCGTTGCGCGCCATCGCCCCATCTCACTTCCACCTCCGCGTCCAGAACATAGAGCGGCGGTAAGGTATCACCGGCCGGAGAGGCCGTCACCACGTTACCGCCAATCGTCCCCATGTTACGGACGGGTGGAGAGCCCAGGACGCCCAGCGCCTGAATCAGAATGGGAAAATGCTTCTGGATAACGGAGTCGGCCAGTAAGGCGCGATGGGTCGTCGCGGCCCCGATGTAAACTTCATCCCCGTGATCCCGGACGCCTTTTAAATCTTCAATCCGCTCCAGGCAGATCAGGCTGGACGCGACGATCAATCCGGCTCGCAGCTTGACCAGCACGTCCGTCCCCCCGGCATAGATGGCGGCCTCGGGCCGGCGATGGAGCAGATCCCACAATTCATCCAACGTCCGAGGCAAAAATACCTCTCGCATGGGTTAGCCTTCCTCCCGTAGGGCAGCCATCTCCACCGCATCGACAATCTTCTGGTAACCGGTGCAGCGACACAGGTTGCCACTCAACCCCTCTCTTATCTCAGAGCGAGAAGGGTCGGGCCGACGCCCCAGCAAATCAACCGCGGCCAGGACCATTCCGGGAGTGCAAAAGCCGCACTGCACCGCTCCAGCTTGGACAAAAGCCTCCTGGACCGGATGCCGTCCCGCGGCGCCTGACAACCCCTCGATCGTCGTCACTTCCCGGCCCTGGAGTTGGGCGGCCAGCATCAAGCAAGACAGGCGGCTTTGGCCATCCACCAGGATAGTACAAGCACCGCATTCACCAGAACCGCACGATTCCTTAGTCCCAGTCAGATCGAGTTCTTCCCGCAACAAGTCCACCACCCGGACATCGGACGGGACCGTCAGCCCTATTTCTCGACCATTTAAAACAAAGTTGATCTTCAATGGTTACTCCCAATGTTGTTGAATTAAGACGCGGTCATGACCATCTTCGGATGTGATTAGGATTCCTCACATTCGTTCGGAATGACAAATTTACATCGTCATTTCGGATGGTCCACTTCTCTGTGATTTCGAGCGAAGCGAGAAATCTTAACGTCGTTGCTTAATTCAACAGCATTGGGTTTGGGAACGCCCCGGTCATGTCTGAAACCCGAAAAGGCCAACCCTGACCCGGCGGATAAGTCAAAAATACTTTGCATTTTTCCTTCGCTTGGAGTAAAAGGAAGGCAAAGCCGATGGATAAAATCTATTCAGCATGACCAACCTCCCCAACCACTGCCTGTGATAGCCATCCCAAATTGAAATATTATATTCTTTGTGGGTTATTTTAAAGGCAAAACGCGTGGGGCCCGTGCGAAGAGCGAGGACGCAGAAATTTCATCGCTCTTGAACATGCTGAGATGAATCGATAGATCCGCCCGAAATCTATGTGCCCTCGGCATCTTGCTCTTCTTTGAAATATTCATAGACTGCAATGAAAGGACGATTTTCA
>JADFYC010000011.1 GCA_015233295.1 Deltaproteobacteria bacterium
TACCGAAATCTTTTCACCTTCGCCCCGGTCGGCATCGCTATTACGACCATCGGCGGGAAAATGCTTTCTTTTAATGATTCGTTCATGAAGATATTCAAGTATGATAATAAAGAAATGGTGTACCAGTTGCGAGCCAGGGATTTCTATCGTAACGCCAGCGCCGACCGGACAGAAATGCTGAATAAACTAATGATCGAAGGCCAATTGGAGGACTACCAGGAAGAGCTTTTTGACAGCACCGGGAAAGGGTTTCCGGCCAGTTTGTCTTTGCGGGTGATTCAGTATGAAGGTCAGACTTGCGTGCAGTCGATTATTCGTGATATTACTGAGATAAAGAAGTTGCAAAGTGCTCTGATGGACTACGCCGAAAATCTGGAAATGATGGTCCATAGAAAGACCAAGGAACTCAAAGCCACCAATGAGGAACTATCCGCAGTTATTACGAGCCTGGAAGAAACCAGGCAGCAGTTGGCCGTGAGCGCCCATCAGGCGGGTATGGCTGAACTGGCGGTGTCGATTTTGCACAATATCGGCAATGCCGTCAACTCCATAAATGTCCGGTTGAGCCGGTTGGATGGAAACCTGAGCGGTCGAGATATTACCTCGTTGGAAAAGATTCATAACCTGATGCAAACCGAAGAGATGATTCCGGCCCAGTCACCGGTCCAGGCCGACCGCAGGGGCAAGTTGCTCAAATACTTTGATGCCACCATTGCCTCATTCAAAGAGAATTACCAACGGATGCGGGGTGATCATGAATTTATGAAAAGAGGGCTCGATCATGTCATCGAGACCATCTCGTTGCAGCAGAAATATGCCGGCATTAGGGGATCGGAAACACCAGAAAACTTGAACGACCTGCTCCGCGACGCCCTGGACATGCTCATGGATTCCATCAAGAAACGAGGCATCGAGATAGAACTTAATCAGACCTCGGTCCCCCAGGTCATGGTCAATCGAAATAAAATGGTTCAAATTCTGATTAATATCATCAAGAATAGTTATGAGGCGATTGAACAGACGGGCAGAACAAACGACCACAAAATTAATCTCAGCACCACGGTGGAAAAGGAAAATGGCCGAGGATACGTCCAGGTAGTTATCGCGGATACCGGTATCGGGGGTACCCCGGAAGTCTTGGTTAAGGCCTTTCGGTTCAATTTTTCCACTAAGGGTCGGGGTTCCGGATTCGGGCTACACGACGCGGCGAATTACATTAACGCCCAAAACGGGTCCCTTAATATGTTCAGCGAGGGGCCGGGCCAAGGGACGCGGGTGGTTATCAGGCTGCCGATACCAAAAGGAGAACACGGCGGTGAACAACCGAATAATAGTAATTGATGACGAAGAATCAATTCTTAACGATTACCTTATGATATTGGCGCCCGAAGAGGAGAGCCCCACCCGGCGTCAAGAGAGAGACGCCCTGGAGGCGGAGTTATTTGGAGAAACCTCCGCACCGACACCGATTGCCCCGGAACGATACGACGTGGTTACGGCCGGGCAGGGACGCGAAGGTTTTGAAAGAGTCAAACAAAGCCGGGAGGCTGGGGAACCGTTTGCCTTGGCCTTTGTTGATATTAGGATGCCGCCCGGTTGGGATGGACTCCAGACGGCTAAAATGATTCGGGAAATTGACCAGGATATCGAGTTGGTTATTGTCACGGCCTACTCCGACCGCGACCGGCGGGAGATCGTGGCCAAAGTCGGCACTCCGGAGCGGTTGCTCTATATCAAAAAGCCATTTGATCCAGACGAAATCAGGCAACTGGCTCTGGCTTTGACCAAGAAATGGGATCTGGAACGAAAAGCGGAAAGGCACGCCAATTATCTGAGCCATCTCCTAGGTTCGGTGCGGCGGCTTAAGACCATCAGCATGTCTTCCATGAAGGAGGTATTGGCCGCGATTCTGGGTGAGGTACTGTCCTTTAGTGATGCCCATAAAGGCTTTATCGCCCGAATTGACCGCGGAAAGGTGCAGGTGGAAATTGCCTCGGAAGAGCTGCTGTCGGAAGAGATTGAATACTTGATCAGGAAGGCGTCTGAAAAGCTTAACCAGGTGGATGGGATCACCTGGATCAACGGGATCATGGTTTTTCCGCTCGAAAATGCTGATGGGACCCTGTTTATGCTGGTCTCGGACGCCGCCCCATCCGGTTCGGATGAACGGATCGGGTTGCTCAAGCTCCTGTTGGAGACATCCGTGGAGGTTCTGGAAAATGTAAAGAAACATGAACATTATGTCCGGAGTCAGCGGATCGCCACCATTGGTCAAATTGCGGCCGGCATCATCCATGAGATCAACAATCCCCTGGCGGGTATCGTCGGGGCGGCCGAAATGTCTCGAATCCAGGTGGAGAAGCTGGGAAAGTTTTGCCGGGAATATGAAACGGAGTTGAATCGGGCCGATCCTGTCCCGGAGGTGAGCGAGCGACTGAAAGAGCTTCACCGACGTTTTGATTTGGCCAGGATCCAGAAGAAACTGGTTGATTACCATGAGATCATTCAGACGGGAGGAGATCGGGTCCGGGGCCTGATGGGCAACATCAGAAGTTTTTCCAAGTGCAGTGACGTCTTTGCCCCCGAAATCCAGGATGTCGGCGCCGCGCTGGAAGAGACTTTGCGGCTGGCCCAGAATTCTCTGAAGCATGGGATCACCGTCCATAGAGAATGGACTATTCCCCTCCTGGCCAGGTGCGACCTGAACGGCCTCAAGCAAGTCTTCCTAAACCTTATTCTCAATGCCGTCCAGGCCATGAACGGGTCTGGAGAATTGTGGCTTAAAGGTTGGAATGAATCCGGTAAGGCCATGATAACCGTAAAAGATTCCGGACCAGGCATCTCGGAAGAGGATCAGTGTAAAATTTTTGAGGCATTCTACACCACCAAGGCAGACGGCACTGGCCTGGGGATGTCCATTGTCAAGGGAATTATCGAAAAGCACCAGGGCACCATTACCGTGTCATCTCAACCCGGCCAGGGGGCCGCCTTTCACCTGGAGATACCGGCGGAGTAACCTGATATTGAGAGGAACCGACCGATGACCACCAAAAAAAACTGGAAGTATTATCTTGGGTTGTCTCTCTTTTTTTATAGTTTTATTCCTTTGTGTACGGTGGAGCTGGTTTTTCTTCTGCCTTTTTTGTCATTCACCAAGACTCAGGCCACCACCTTCGCAGTCGGATATCTGGGTTCGGGTGAAATCGCCTTTCTGGCCGCGGTGGCTCTCTTGGGCAAGCCCTTTATCCAGTCTATTACGGCTAAGGTCAAGGGCTTCTTTGTCAAAGATAAGGCGGCAGGACCGCCGAGACCGATCAGCCAAAGACGGCATCAGTTCGGGGTCTTTCTGCTCTTCTTCAGCTTCTTGCCCTACCTAGTCACCCTGGGAATTCTTCTGATGGGCCGGCCCCAAGGCCGGGAGTTGCGGGCCCTGGTGGCTATTTTGCTTTCCGGAGACGCTATATTCATTATAAGCCTTTTTGTCTTGGGCGAAGAATTCTGGGCGCGGCTGAAGAAGCTGTTTGAATGGCCGGGCCACGAGGTGAGCCAGAGTAATGACGGATGACCAATTTATGCCGGGAAATGATTGGGGCTTGATCAGATTGGCCATATTCTTCGGGGGACTGGGCCTTTTTCTATTGCTGGAACTGATCGCCCCCTATCGGCCGGCCAGTGTCTCAAAGCTGAGCCGGTGGTTGATTAACCTGGGTCTGGCTGTCTTCAACACGCTGGCCCTGCGCCTGATCTTCGCTTCAGCCATTGTTCAGACGGCGGTCCAGGTCTCCCACCAGCGGCTGGGTCTGCTCAATATGCACCCTTTGCCGCACTGGGCCAGGATTCTCGTCACCATTATCTTCCTGGACTTCATCTTGTATGTCTGGCATCTGTTGAACCATGAGATGCCGCTGATGTGGCGTTTCCATCGAGTTCATCATTGTGATTTGAATATGGACGCGTCTACGGCTACCCGGTTCCACCTGGGCGAGCTGGCCATTTCCGCCGTGATCAAAATCGGTCTGATTTTTTTTCTGGGCGCGGATGTCTGGGGGGTGGTCTGGTTTGAAATCCTGGTAGTGTTCACGGCTCAGTTCCAGCACAGTTCTCTAAAGGTTCCGGCCTGGTTTGAGAAAATTTATTGGGTTCTATTCGTACCGCCGGCGATGCACCGGATTCATCATTCGGTAGTGATTAAAGAACGAAACACCAATTACGGGACCATTTTTTCTGTCTGGGATTGGATGTTGGGCACGATGTTGACCAGGGTGGACCAGGGCGGGATCAAGATTGGGGTCGGGGCCTATCCCGATGCCCGAAAGCTGGGCCTGGGTCAACTGTTGATCATGCCCTTTACCAGACCGGCCCCGTAATCCGTAACCCGCAAGTGAAAGGATTAATTATGGTTAACCAGAACAAGCTGTTTTCTCCGGCAGAACCGATGGACCCTGATGAAGTTCGGGAGTACCTGGAATCTCACCCGGCGGGGACCTATACCTTACTAGATGTCCGGCAACCGGCTGAATACGAGGCGGAACATATGCCCGGAGCCAAGCTGGTGCCTTTGCCCCTACTGGCTGATCAAATGTCGGAGTTAGACAAAGACAGGCCGACCATTGTTTATTGCGCATCAGGTGGCCGGAGCCGGGTTGCCGCCCAATTTCTTTCCGGTCAAGGGTTTTCCGAGGTGCATAATCTTTGGGGCGGGATCGAGGCTTGGGAGGGACAGGTGGCGAAGGGACCGGTGGGGCTGAGTATGGAATTCCTGCCCCCGGATGCGGCGCCGGCCGAAGTCGTTCTCTTCGCTTATGGCTTGGAAGGGGCCTTAGGGCAGGTTTACCGGATTATGTCCGGTCGAGTGGCCGACTCCGAAGTGGGCGACCTGCTGCTCCAACTGGCGGTGATAGAAGATAAGCATAAGGATATGTTACAACGACTGAGCACTAAAGACGGCCCGGTAATAGCCTCACCCGAAGATCTGGAGGCTCGGGCAAGTGCCGAAATTATAGAGGGCGGCTTTCACCTCTCGGATTTCATCAAGCAAAATGAGGCTGCCATGCAGACTGCTTTGGGTGTCCTCGAATTGGCCATGATGATCGAGGCCCAGGGCCTGGACTTATACTTACGTTACGCGGACAGAGCCCAAGATGCCCAGGTGGCGGAGTTGCTCCTAAAAATTGCCGACGAGGAAAAAAACCATTTGACGGCGCTGGGCCGGTTGATGGACAGCCGGATTTGACGACGCCCGACCCGACCTGGTCGGGGTTGATGTCCCGGCCGGATGCCTGTCAAAATAGGGGGTGGCGTTCTTCCTTACTGCGGAGGGGGAAACTGACGATCATCTCGGTACCGCCGCAGGTCTTTATGTCTATCGTTCCCCGCAGTTGCCTGATCAGGCCTCTGATTAGTTCAAATCCCAACGATTTTGGCTTAGTTAGGTCAAAGTCGGAAGGAAGACCCACGCCGTCATCCTTAACCCGGACCTGGACCAGGTCATCGGCCGTGGTGCTGATGGCCACCTCGATTGTACCCTGATCTTTGCCTCGGAAGGCGTGCTTATAAGCATTGGTAATCAGTTCGTTCAAGGCCAGAGCACACGGGATGGCCTGGTCTATCTCCAAATAGACATCGGAAGGTGCAACGACCAATGAAACCGATCGGGGCAGATATGTCTGAGAGATGTTGGCCACCAACTGCTCCGCATAGATTTCCATGCTGATCTTGCTCAAGTGAGTGCTTTGGTACAGTTGGCTGTGAATTAAGGCCATCGAATGAACCCTGACGCTGGCGTCGGTCAACAATTCTGTGGCCTCGGGGTTGCTGGTCTGATCTCGGGTGATATTCAGAAGTCCGATGATCACCTGAAGGTTATTTTTGACCCGGTGGTGAATTTCCTTCAATAGCAGCTCTTTTTCCTTGAGTGAAGCCTTGATCTGCTCCTTGGCCGCCTCCAATTCGGTGGCCCTGGCCCGCTGTTCGGCTTCATTTTTTCGCAAAGCTTCTTCCGTCCGTTTCCGTTCCACGATTTCCATTTCGAGGATGATGTTGGCGTGAGCCAGCTCGCTCGTTCGTCGTTTAACTAGTTCTTCTAAATTTTCTCTATAGTTGTCTAATTCTTCCTCGACTCGTTTGCGTTCGGTGATGTCGGTGATGACGCCGACCAACCCGGCCAGCTGGCCGCTGATGTCTAAGAATGTGGCTTTGTTAAAAATTACATTGCGGTGTTGGCCATCAGGATATCTGACCGTAGCTTCGTATTCTTGAGTTCCGGGGTGATTGAGTAGGGCCAGGTCCATTTCATTGTAACGTTTAGCCAGATCATCCGGGACAATTTCATAAACCGTTCTCCCCAACAGTTTGTTTTTAGACAGCCCGGTGTAATTTTCGAAGGCCTGGTTGACACCTAAGTATCTGCCGTAATTGTCTTTATAAAAGACGGGGGAGGGGATGGAGTCGATTAAAGTCTGGAGAAAGTGGAATTGTTGTTTCCGTTCGTCCTCAATGATCTTGCGTTCGGAAATATCCTCTATAAAACCCTCTAAATAGAGCAATTGCCCGTCGGCATCAGTTACCTGCCAGGCCTGTAGGTTGCCGGTGAAAACGCTGCCATCTTTGCGCCGGTATTGATTTGTAATTTGTATCGGTTGGTCAGCATCGAGAATCAAACGGATTATTTCCGGCCGGCGGGGCGGGTCGGCATCCAGATCTACAGTGATATCGTGGACGGCAGACAGCATCTCCATCGGGGAGGCGTAGCCAAACATGGTGGCGTAGGCGGGATTGGCGTTGATTAACCGGCCGTCAGGCGCAGATTGGAATATGCCCAGGACGGCGCCTTTAAATAATCGGCGGTACCGTTCCTCGCTCTCCCGGAGCGATTTTTCGGCCCAGATGCGGTCGGTGATATCGGTCACACAAGCAATCGCGCCGATATAGTCGCCCTGATCACCCATTAATGGCGATGCGTCCAAAATAGCAAAAAAATGGGCGCCATCTTTGCGGATAAAGACAAAATCATGCTGCTCTCTGACGGATTTTTGTCGGCGCTCCAAATAATGTTGACAATGCTCAATATTACTTCTATCCATAAAGGAGAATAAGTGCCGGCCGACCATTTCCGCCGGGGAGTAACCCAGCATTTCGGCCATGCGGGGATTAACAAAAGTGGTATTGCTGTTTTGGTCAATTACCCAAATACCCTCTTGCATGTTTTCAACCAATAGGCGGTATTTCTCTTCACTTTTCCGCAAGGCGGCTTCGGCTTGCTGATGTTGGACGATCTTCTTTTGCAGTTTTTCATTGGTCCGGCTTAGTTCGGCCGTGCGTTCTCCCACTATCGTTTCCAGGTGATCCCGGTAGCTTTTTAACTGCCTTTCAGCCTCCTTGCGGTGGAGGGCCACCTCTATTGTAATCTCGAGTTCCCGGGGATGATATGGTTTTACGATGTATCCGAAGGGATCTGCCTGCTTGGCTCTTTCAAAAAGATCGTCGTCGGTGTAAGCGGTTAGGAAGATGATGGGGATATCAAACCCTGCCCGGATTAGCGTAGCCGTGGCGATACCGTCAAGTTTTCCGGACAGTTTGATATCCATCAAGATTAAATCAGGCTTGACGGCCCAGACCAGCTCCAGACACTCTTCCCCGGAATAAGCGATCCCGACGACTTGATGCCCGATGTCCGTGAGGTGGTTCCGAAGCAAAATGGTAAGCGTGGCTTCATCATCCACCACCATGATCTTGGCCATGCTATTCTTTCTTTGCCCGTGAGTTGAAACTGATGGTAGTTTGGACATTGTCACCCCCCGAAGCAATCATTCAGCTTACGTCATGACCGGGTTACCGGATTTGGCCGGGGCCGGATCGAG
The DNA here is from genome assembly GCA_015233295.1 of Deltaproteobacteria bacterium. Taxonomy (GTDB): domain Bacteria; phylum Desulfobacterota; class JADFXK01; order JADFXK01; family JADFXK01; genus JADFXK01. Next base: position 7,860 of record JADFYC010000011.1, read on the forward strand.
TTCCGCTGTTTTTGTAAATTTATCCGGGCTAAGACCCAAGTTTTGTGAAAATAGCATGAGTTGGGGTTTGACGTGCTCTATCCGAAATTCAGGGTCGTGTCAGTCCAGTCCGGGGTTGCAGGTGAGGTAGTGGAATCCGGAGGCGACTCTCCAGGAAGCTGGAGCGATAGTGCAATTTTTCACTATTGTAACTCGAAATCGCACTGATGTCAATATCAATAGTAGTGGTATATTCATATCTAAAACGTATGGTTATAAATACACTTATTCTGCCTTAAGCCATAGATTAACAATTAATATCACCTTATGACAGCCGAGGAACAGCTTCCGGTGACCCGGGACCGGTCATGATTTGGTGGTATGGGGTAAGCCGGAGACAAAAAATTAAATCTCGAACAGTCATAATTGTCCTTTTTCGAGGAGGCGTAGTTGCCGGTTACTCCTCGTTGCTTGTTGCTGGTTGTCTTCAACGAATAACCAGCGACAACTAACCCGCAACAGGTGCTCTCATAAACGGCAATTACAGCCGTGTCAAGTATATTATTTATCATTTCATCAGATGACCGACGCAATGGCGCCACCAACCGGCAGTAATTATGATCGCGATCGGAGCCGGACTGGATTTGCCGACCCTGATGATCGGGCCGTATCTATATGGGCGGGTAGAAAGAAAAGGGGAAGAACCACATGGCTCAAGAGACCATTTTGGTGGTGGAAGACGAGAAAGACATCCTGGATCTGGTGGAATATAATCTCCAAGGGGCAGGTTTCCGGGTGTTGAGAGCCATGGATGGAATCGAGGGGCTGCGTCTGGCCAAGTCAGAGCGACCGGAGTTGATCATCCTCGACCTGATGTTGCCCAATATGGATGGCAAGGAAGTCTGCCGCCGGATTCGCCAGGATGAGCATATCCACGCCATTCCGGTGATGATGCTGACGGCCAGGACGGAAGAGATAGACCGAATTGTCGGGTTTGAGCTGGGCGCGGACGATTATCTGACCAAACCCTTCAGCCCGCGGGAATTGGCGTTACGGGTCCAGGCCATATTGAGACGGTTGAAGGAAGCTGAGCCGGCCAAGGCGCTTATTCAATTCCCAGGAATGATCATTGACTCAGAGAAGCATCGGCTGGAGGTCGATGGCCAAGGTGTGGACCTCACGGTTACCGAGTTTAGACTATTACATTATCTGGCTACCAACCCAGGCAAGGTCCAGACGCGGGATGCCTTGCTTGACCGGGTCTGGGGATATACCTTTGAGGGCTATGCCCGGACAGTAGACACCCATATCCGGCGGCTCCGGAAGAAGTTGGGGGCACAGAAAGATCGGATTGATACAATTCGGGGGATCGGGTATCGATTCCGGGAGGATATATGAAACCGAGAGTGTCTTTTCAAGGATTGGTCTTTGGCGGATGTACATTGGTGATCATAGTTTCCCTGACGTTGGCCTGCCTGGTATTTAAAGGGGCTTTGCAGGAGAGGACGTTACATCAGAGCCAAGAAGCCTTGCGGCAGGAACTAAGCCTGGTGAAAGATGTGGTCAAAGAGAGATGGTCTCCCGGCCAATCACTGGAGGAGACAGAACAGTTGGCCGAGTATTTGGGGCGGCGGCTAAAGAAGATGGTGACATTGATCGGTGTGGATGGCCGGGTTTTAGGGCAGTCCCAGACAACCATGGAGGAGATCAAGCATACTGAAAACCAGTCCATGTACCGGGAAGTCGTCCAGGCGGTGACCCGTGGCCACGGGTTTAGTTTGCGGCTTGGCCCCGAATCTGGAGTGGATGTGATGTACGCCGCAGGGTTGTTGGGTTCCCCGAAAGACCCCAGACTGATTATTCGGTTGGCCCAGCCCCTTAGGGGTCCTGAAGAAACCGCAGCTATGATTAATGTCGCGACGTTGGGTATTTTGTTGGTGGGGTTGTTGCTGTCGTTGGGTGTGGCTTTTTTGGTGGGCAGGCATATTTCTCAACCGATCAAGGATCTGGTGGAACAGGTGTCCAGGCTTGAATCAGAGAATTTATCTTGGCGATTGACCGGCTATCCGGCTCACGAAGTCAGGGAACTGGATCAAGCCTTGGACCGGATGGCCGATCGGTTGCTTTTTGAATTTCAGACCGTGACCAAAGCCAAGGACAGGCTGGAAGCAATTCTTAAGGCCATGATGGAGGGAGTGCTGGTGACTGACCGGAGCGGCCGGATCTTGATGGCCAACTGGTCCTTGCGCAACCTGCTGGGCCTGCACGTGGACCCCCTGGGTTATACCCCTTCGGAAATCTTACGTAACGCTGATTTGTTGGAGGCGATCGACCAGGCCCAGACCAGCACCAGTTATTTAACGCGAGAGATCAGAACCTTGGGTTTGACGCCCCGGTCTCTGGAAGTTCATGTGGTGGGTCTTTGGGAGGGTGGGTTTCCGTCTGGTGTTGTGGCTGTTTTTCATGATATTACAGAGAGAAAGAGGATAGACGAAGTGCGTCGTGATTTTGTGGCCAATGTCTCACATGAGTTGCGGACACCGTTGACGGCCATCCAGGGGGCCACGGAGACGTTATTGGAAGGAGCTTTGGAAAAGCCTGAAGTAGCCTCCAAATTTGTGGGGACGATCCACCGTCACGTGATCAGAATCAGAAACCTGGTGGACGACTTGCTGGATTTGGCCAGGATTGAATCAGGAGAGGCGCTCCCCCAAATGGAAGACATCAACGTGGTGGAGTTGACCGAGGACGTCCATTTTACCATTGCCGAACTGGCCGCGTCCCGAAAAGTGGAGTTGCTCAATGATTTGTCCGAGGCTCCTGCTTCATTTATGGGCGACCGGGATCAGTTGATAGAGGCTTTGTTGAATCTGATGGAGAATGCCGTCAAATACAACCAACCAGGGGGGACGGTGACCTTAAAGGTCTATTCGGAGCCGAAGCGGGTGGTCATGGCCGTTTCCGACACCGGCGTGGGTATCGCTCCAGAGCACTTGCCCAGGTTGTTCGAGCGATTTTATCGGGTGGATAAGAATCGGTCGCGAGAGCTGGGCGGTACCGGACTGGGTTTGACCATCGTGAAACATATTGTCCAGGCCCATGGAGGGCGGGTGGAAGTTCGAAGCACACCCGGCCGGGGGAGCACTTTCCGGATCATTCTACCGGCTTGATCCTGATCAAGGTAGGCGCCACTACCGTCGTCTATTCCTCCAATACCTCATTCAGGCTGCCGGTCCGATAACCCAGAAGATCAAGAGAGACATAAGAAAAACCTAGCTGCCTAAACACCCGGCCGATCTCCCGGCGAAGATAATAATCGCCGCCCAGCCGGGAGACATCGTCTTCGAGCAGTTCGATGCGGGCCAGGCGGTCATGATGTCGGACCCGCACCTGATCGAAGCCGGCGCGATGCAAAATGGTTTCCGCCTGTTCAATCCGGGTCAACTTTTCTTCGGTCACGGGTTCCCCGTAAGGGACCCGGCTGGCCAGGCAGGCCTGGGCAGGTTTGTTCCACGTGGTCAGGTCCAGGGACCGGCTGATCTTTCTGATCGTCACTTTACTCAGGCCCGCCTCCAGGAGAGGACTGCGGATGCCCAGTTCGGCCGCAACCGCGGCTCCCGGCCGATAGTCCTTTTCATCGTCGGTATTGCTTCCATCGGCTACTACGGCCAGCCCATATTGTGCGGCCAGGTTCAGGAGAGGCGCGAAAATGAGTTTTTTACAATAATAGCATCGCAGCTTGTCGTTAACCGAGAAGATGGGGTCGGTCACATCTGGGGCTGAAATTACTAAGTGAGTCACGTCCATGTGTGCGGCCAGATATCGCGCTGCCTCGACTTCACCCTGGGGATTTAACCTGGACCCGGCGGTGACGGCTAATAATTTGTCTTTGCCTAAAACGCGTCGGGCTACCGAGGTGACCAGTGTGGAATCTGTCCCACCGGAAAAAGCTACCAACATTGAGCCACTAGACCCAATAATATCTTCCAGCCGCTTTAAGTGGTCGTTGGTGTTGATCATTTGTGTTGGTTGTTCCTTCCTTTAATTAATGTTTAACGCTCCTCGACGAAATAACCAAGTTTTTAATTGACATATGGCTCACGGGTATTATGGTGCCCCAGAGCTTTGATCCGGCATGACATAATTCATCCTTGAGAGACTTATGGGGAGGTGGTCGCGTCGGGAGCATTTCGGTCGGTTTTGCTGTGGCAATCTGATTGAATCTGACGTGAAAAAAAGTTATAATACACCATATATCGCGATGACAAGTGATTTTTTTTGAATGAATTGGATATTCCTTACGATGAGGTGAAAATGTATTTCTTGGACGATGATCTGGAAGACTTGATCGAGGCCAAGAGGTTGCTGGAGAGCCCCAGCCTGGCTTCCCGGATGGTCAAGATTCTGGGTGTCCCGATTGAAATTGGGTTTCGGCATCTGCCGCGAAACTGGTTCCTCCAAGTCCAGACGATAACGGGTAGGGCGCTGCATACGGCTCTAAATTTTGCGGTATTGACCCTGGATGATGATTCCGTGATCCTCTTGGGGCGGTCTTCGGACCGGCTTCATCGGGTATTTGCGACGGTTTCAGGCTGCGTCGGCGGTGCTTTCGGATTGCCGGCCCTGGCCGTGGAACTGCCGGTGACCACTACCATTATGCTCCGGTCCATCGCCGACATCGCCCGGAGTGAAGGGGAGGATGTGAAAAGTATTGAGGCCAGGCTGGCTTGCCTGGAGGTGTTCGCCCTGGGCGATGGTCGCGGTGTCGGCGGCACACAAACGGGCTACTACGTGATCAGGTCTGCTTTGACTCGGACTTTGTCTGAGGCGGCGCAGCATATTGTTGAAAGGGGAGTGGCCGATGAGGCGGCGCCGGCGCTGGTCAGGTTGATTGCGACGATAGCCGGTCGGTTCGGGATAGTGGTGACGGACAAGGCGGCTGCGGTGTCCATTCCTATTGTGGGGGCGGCGAGCGGAGCAGTCGTCAATACTATTTTCATGAATCATTTTCAGAGATTAGCTCGTGGCCACTTCACTATCAGGAGATTGGAAAGGAGTTATGGTGAGGAGTTGGTCAGGCGGGAGTATGATTGCGTGTAATCAATTCCGGGGAGCCGGCATAATCCGGCCTGTTTGACCTTGGCTGGGCCGAAGTCAGGTTAATAGGGGGATGGTTAACGGAGAAATCTCAAGACCGCGGCTATAAGTGCTGTTTGAGCCAGGAAGAGGGTCACGGCGTATTTTATCATACCCGCCCTCATGTTCACAACTCCTTGGTTAACCCCGGCAATGTCGTTTTTTAGCTCAATTTTGAGTTCAGCCATGTCGCCTTTGAGTTCACTTCTCAGTTCAGCCATGTCGCCTTTGAGTTCAACTCTTAGTTCGGCTATATCGTTTTTGAGTTCACTTTTCAGCTCGGCCATGTCGCCTTTGAGTTCAACTCTTAGTTCGGCCATGTCGTCTTTGAGCTCACTTTTCAGCTCGGCCATGTCGCCTTTGAGTTCAACTTTTAGTTCGGCCATGTCGTCTTTGAGCTCAGCTATATCCTCTTTCAGCTCGGCTTTGGCTTCGGATATTTCTCGTTGAAATTCCGTCCGCAGCGTAAGTTCCATAGCCGTCAGGCCGTTCCTCAAATCATCCTTAGTCGCCAACAGCTCAAGTTGTTGACGTTGGGTGCTCCGGAAGATATTGGACAACGCCCAAATCGTCTTTTCGTCGAGGGTAGTTCCTCGTAATTGCTCATAAACTGACAAAGTGTCAAAATATTCCATAATCCGCCTCCCACACTATTATGCCTGGAAGACATAGCAAAGGCAAGAGAAAACTTGGATGAGATGGACTAGATAATTTATGAAAAAACAACAGGCGACGTGGGGAATCGGGGCGTGAAAAGTACAGCGATTGTTTTTACTAAAGCTTTAGGACACCGTTGACAGGTCTTATCCGGGAGGGAATATCTTGATATTACTCAAATTCAGAACAGGGATAGGGGAAGATGGAATCGTCCATAAGTTGAATATCCTCGGACCGGCGTTTGGCCAGGGCGCAATTGATATTTAATCCACATCGTTGGAGGCAGATCTCATCCTCATTGTCGAATTCACCAAAGCAATTCAACCTCCCTTGAACTTCATATACGGCCAACACCCTGTTTTCAGGTGGGAACTGTTTCATAATTATGTCCTTCTTAGTAATGGTCAATGAAACCAATGAGCAGTAGACAGACGGCTGTCCGCGAAAAAATGTTCAAACATGACGGCCAGCCGGGAGCGTCTCTCCACCGATCAAATGTTTCGTCAAGGAGGAGATCAACCACCTGGCCAAGGCACTGGATGGCTTTCCGTTTCGGATTAATTAATAAGGATAACGTTCATTGGCTGCCGCGGCCAGATTGGTTTGCCTGGCGTTTTCCGATTGGGTCTCCAACGCGTGAGAAATTCTCTTCACCAGCATAGATAAGACGTGAATCCTATCCGGCTCCCAACCACCTTCCTGGATACCTAAAAAGCATACGGCCCCCCGGATGTGGTCGCCATTGGTGATGGGCAACCCGATAAAGGACTTGAATTCATTTAGATTGTCTTTGGGTGAAAATGCATATGACATGGCCCGGTTAAAGTTGGTCTTTTTCATCACCAGGGAGGTCCCTTTGGACATCACCCGGCCAACCATACCCTTTTCAACAGAATGATCACCGTCAATTCTGGTTTTGGGCGTTAAACGGCCATCAGACAATTCTACCCGGTAGGTCCGACCGTCTGCATTGAGCAGAGTCATAAAGACCAGATCTTGACCGGAGAATTCCAGGCCCATCTTTAACAAGGCACTGAAATAAGCATTCAGGTCATTGTAGGAAATGGTCAGGTGATCCATCCGGTAGACGAGATCCAAAAGATCAGCGTAGAGCTTTCCCCTTTGGGAGACTTGATGGTGTCGCAAGACCCGGCAGATCATGTCGGAAAATTGCTCCAAGAGCCTGAAATGCCGTTCGGTGAAAAAATGTTTGGTGGGGCTGTCGGCTAAAAGCACGCCCCGAGGCCGACCCAGCGGAACGGCTAGGATCGAGCCCGTTTCTTCCCGCTTACAATAGTATCTTAGGGCTTGATCGTCGCGTTCAAACGTAGCCAAATTTAACGGCTTTTCGTTCTTTAGCACCCACCCGACCACGCCGTCTCCCGGAGCCAACTTGATTTGGTGATCCAGGTTCTTGCTCGATGATTGAGCCGCGGCCAGGGTCAGGGCGCTTTCCTCCTTGCGGTATAAAAACAGCAAGACGGAGCGGGCTTCTATCACGTCGGCCACTAGTTTAATAATTTCATCTAATTCATGTTCCAGGTTCATAGTCTGGTCAGCTCATTATTTCGATGAATTTGCGAATGGATCGGTCGTATGTCTTTTCGACCTCATCCGGAAAATAGCAGGCCGGCAATTCTCGCCGGGAGCGGTGATAGCTCAAGCACTGACAACACAGGCCGTGCTTTTCACAACCCGAGTAGGAGCAATTGCAGCTCTTGGTGTTTGCAACGGTGCTGGGGCACTGTTTCTTGATCTCCGCGAGAATTTTCATCATCCATTCTCCTTTCTTGATTAAAGAAATAGCTCAATAATTTTTGGATGTCAATATTCATCATTCCCAGTTTGTGGAAATATGAGGATGCTCGGTGAACTAGCCCGGGAACGACCTTTCTTAAGGCAGACTTACCTTTACCGTTTGACTAATTTGATGAAATCAGTATAGTCAAACGAGGAAGAGTTGAAGTTCTGTAACCCTAAATTGAGAGATAAGGATGAAATGGACCGGCCGGCTGGTGGCCCTAATTTCTTGTTTATTTATTGTAGCGGTGGGTTGGTATTGGTTTCGTGGTCTGGAGCAACCTGCCCCCCCCAGGCCGCCGGTGCGGCTGGCTGTGATCGAATGGCCTGGATTCTTTCATATCTACGTGGCCAAAGAAAAGCGGTTCTTTGAGCAGGAGGGCGTGCAAGTTGACCTGGTATTGTGCCGGGACAATCCGGAAATGAATCGCCTGCTGGAAACAGCGGAGATCGATGCCGCAAGTGGGGTATTGAGCGATATGATTTTTCTGTCGGCCCGGGGAACACCCATCAGGGTTGTTTATGTCACCGATTTTTCAGATTCGGCAGATGTGATTCTGGCTTGTTCAATGGTTAAGACTCCCGCCGCCCTGAAAGGGAAGGTGATCGGTTTTGAGGCGCTGAATTCCTTTTCCCATATATTTGTGCTTGATTTTATTAAACGTAATGGGATAAGAGAAACCGATGTGATATTTAACCTAGTCCCGGCGATGAAGGTGTTGGATGAATTGGAGGCCGGAAGTATTTCAGCGGGCCACACCTGGGAGCCGGTGACATCAAAAGGTCTGGCCAGGGGGTACCACGTCATCGGAACAGCCGGCGACTCCCTGGGGATTATTACAGATATGGTGGGGTTTCGGGACGATGTCGTGCAATCGCGGCCGGACCAGGTGCAGGCGGTGGTCACGGCTTTGTTGCGGGCCCAAGAATATTGTCTGCAACACCCTGAAGAAACGATTAAGATCGCCGCGGCATTCTTAAAAACGTCCCAAGACAGCCTTCGTACAGCCTACCCTGGAGTGCATCACGCCACCCGGGATGACAATCTAAGGGCCTTCAAGAGGTCTTCGTCCCCGACATCCTTGTTCACCTCTGGAAAATACATGATTAAACACTTTTATAATACCGGTCAAGTGGGGCCGGACATTAGGCTGGAGAGAATTTTGGACGGCTCATTCGTCCAGGGTGCGAAGATTGGGAATAACCCATGAAATTTAAGTACAAGATCATTTTGTCCTACCTGGTGCTCTTCGGCCTGTCAGCCGGTATGTTGCTGACGGTCTTCTTTTCCTATGGGATAAAGGGAGAAGAGCGGTATCTTCTGGGCTGGTTTGAGGCGGAAACAACTCATGTACTTAATTCTCTAGACCGTTTCTTCTTTGAACGTATTTCCGACCTATCACTTCTAGCCACTGATGCCAACATCACCGCCGCCGATGCCGGCCGGGAGTCTATTACCAAACGGCTGACCGAGTATCGGGATCGATATAAGATATATGAGAGCCTGACGCTTTATGATGCTCACCGGGTGGTCCTGGCCGATACCAGCAATTTAGACATAGGCCGACCGGCCTTGCTACCTGCGTCTTACCAACAGGCCCTGACCGGGGTGTCGCAGTTGATTGACTTCACCTATTCTGAAACCCAGGGGAAGGTACTTCTCACTATTTTTGAACCCGTGCGGGACGAGCGCGGCCAACCGCGTCAGGTCCTGGCGGCCAGGATATCGATTGACCGGGTCTATGACATCATCCGAGAACTCAACCTGGGTTGGATTCCGGTAAGGGCCAGGTTGGAACTCATCTCCCCGGAGGGACGAGTCCTCTATTCCAGTTTCGATAAAAAATCACTCTACACCATCACCCCGGATGCAGAAGCGATTAAATCGGTGGTGGCCCAACTTAATGAGGGCGCCCGTAAGGTCCGGGTGCTGGATCTACCAGACCGGATTACCGTCATCGCCGCCAACAAAGGATACCGGGATTACGGAGGGAATGTCTCAGTTATCCGGGCTGAAGCATTTAAAGACTCCCTTTTTAAAGAAATAAAAAAACGGACCATGACCATGCTCCTGATGTTTGCGGTCATGCTGCTGGTATCATTGTGGCTCATCTGGCAACTGGCTTTAGGCTTAGGCCGGCCCCTGGATGATCTGGCGGAGCGGGCTAAGGCATTGGGCCGGGGTGACTTCGCGGCTATGGATGGAATACCGGTTCGGGACGATGAGTTCGGTGTGTTGACCGACAACTTCAAGATGATGGCGGATGATCTGCGCCGGTCCCTGGCTGAAGTCAATCTGAAGTCGCGGAATCTGGAGCAGGAAATGGAAGAACGCCGCCGGGTGGAGGTGTCCTTAGAGGGTGAACGAAGAAGATTCTTTGCCATATTGAACAATCTGCCCGGATTTGTGTGTTTGCTGGGACCGGACTATTCAATCAGGTTCTTTAATCAATATCTTAAGAATCTCTTGGGCGATCCGGGACAAAAGACGTGCCATGAGATATTTTTCCACCAATCCCAACCTTGCCGGACATGTGCGGCCGCAGGTGTCCGGCAGAATCTTAAGGCTGAAACATGGGAGTGGGCCGGCCCAGATGGGTTGATTTTTCAGGTTTATGTTTATCCCTTCATGGATATCGACGGCTCTCCTCTGATCCTGAAGTTGGGGATAGATATCACCGAACGAAAGCGGGCTGAGGAGGCCCTGCGGCGGAGTGAAGAAGAACTGCGGCTTAGTGAGGAGAAGTACCGGACGTTATTTGATGCCGAATCTGACAGCGTTTTCTTGACTGAACAGGGTACCGGTGAAATTATTGATGTTAACCGGACCATATCCCAGATGTACGGCTACTCCCCGGAAGAACTGATCGGACGGTCCAATACCGCCGTATCAGCCGAGCCGGATAAGACCATTGAATACAACCAAGACCCGGTCAATCATGTTCCCCTCCGATATCATTTGAAAAAAGATGGCACTGTTTTTCCTGTTGAAATCACCGCCAACACGCTAATCTTGCGGGGACGGAAAGTGGTGATCGCCGCCATCCGGGACATTACCGATCGTCTCCGGGCGGAGCGACTGATTGCGGATTCTCTAAAAGAAAAAGAAGTTCTACTAAAAGAAATCCACCACCGGGTGAAGAATAACTTGTTGGTCATTGCCGGGTTGTTGGATATGCAGTGCGACTATTCCCCGGATCCCCAGATCCACAATATCTTGAGAGAGACTAAGAGCCGGGTCCGGTCCATGGCCCTGATTCATGAGAAGCTCTATAGCTCTCCCAACCTGGCCTATGTGGATTTTAAAGAATACATCAGCGGCCTGGTCAAAACCCTGTTCAAATCCTACGGCATTATGCCTGGCAAAATTACCTTGAAGATGGAGATTGCAGATATCTCCATCGGGATTGATACGGCCATTCCGTGTGGTCTGGTGGTCAATGAATTGATCTCCAACTGTCTTAAACACGCCTTTCCGGGTGATAGAAAAGGGGAGATTTGGGTTTCCCTGTGTTCCCGCGGCCACAAGGGGATGGACCTGATTGTCAGAGACAACGGGATAGGTATGCCGCGAGAAATGAATTTGAGGAAAATATCATCGTTAGGCTGGGAATTGATCACCGGTCTGGTCTCCCATCAGCTTGGTGGGGAAGTGGAAGTCAGGAAGGATGGGGGAACGGAAGTCATTATTAAAATAAACAGAACAGGATAATTGCCGGAAAGAATATGTCAAAAGGGAAGATACTGATAGTTGCAGATGAAATCACTTGTGCCGATGCGATTATATCTGATGTCATGCAGTTGGGCTATACGGTATGCGGTGTCGTGTCTTCTGGAGAAGAGGCGATACAGAAAACGGAAGTCGAAAAGCCCAATTTGATATTGATGGATATAAGATTACATGGCAAGTCGGACGGCGCCCATACGGCTGATCAAATCCGCACCGGCCATGATGTTCCCATCATTTATCTCATCGCAGACGTCGATAATGAGTCGCTTTATCGGGTTGAGCTAACCGATCCATCGGCATATCTACTTAAGCCCTGGACCCTTCGGGAACTTCACGCGACGATTCAGTTCGGTCTATACAAAAACAAGATGGAGGCCAAGCTCAAGAATTGTGAAGAACGATATCGCCACTTAGAAATGGCGGGATCATCGGCAGGGGAAGTGGCCAAGGCCAATAACGAGTTGGAATTGGCAAATTTTAGGTTGCTGGAGGCGAGGGAAAAGGCCGAGGCGGAAATGGCCAAATTATCGGCCATGATCTCCGGGATGAAGGAAGGAGTCGTTATGGCCGATGCGGACAATGTAATCGTGGAGGTCAACGACTATTTCTGCAACCTTATCGGGTCGAAGCAGAGCGCCATTCTAGGGAAACAGGTTAGCGACTTCAAGCAGGGAGAAGCCCTGAACCGGACCATGGACATCGTTGACGGCTTCCGCCGGGGACTAAATTCCGAGCCCGTCTTTGTCCAGCGGCGCTTTAGAAACATCGAGGCTGTTCTGCGGGTCCAACCCATTTACCGAGATAATAAATACGACGGGGTATTGCTCAATGTGATCGATGTCACCGACCTGGTTCAGGCCCGCCGCGCCGCGGAGGAGGCCAGTCGGGCCAAGAGCGACTTTCTGGCCAATATGAGCCACGAGATTCGGACGCCGATGAATGGGATTATCGGCCTGACGGAATTGGTCCTCCAAACCGAATTGACCGCGACGCAACGGGAATACCTGGACATGGTCAAGTCTTCCGCCCAGTCTTTGTTAATTCTTTTGAACGGCATCTTGGACTTGTCAAAGGTTGAGGCCGGCCGGTTGGACTTAGAATCCGCTGACTTTAATCTGGCCGAATGTCTTGACGCGGCGATGAAGACAAATGCCTCACCGGCCTATGCCAAGAAACTGGAATTACACGGATATATCCAGGACGAGGTGCCCGTCTTCCTGCGAGGTGACTCCAGCCGGTTAGGGCAGGTCATCATAAACCTGATCAGCAATGCGGTCAAATTTACCGATCATGGATCCGTGACAGTCACGGTTACGTCTGAGTCTCAGGCCGAAGAGGAAGTTTTGTTACACTTTGCCGTGAAAGACACCGGGATCGGTATCCCTGGAACGAAGCAAGATTTGATTTTTCAACCTTTTGCCCAGGCCGACAATTCCGCCACCCGCAAATATGGCGGCACCGGATTGGGGCTGACCATTACGGCGCAACTGGTCAACAAGATGGGTGGCCGGATTTGGATCGAATCTGAAGAAGGGCAGGGCAGCACTTTTCACTTTACCGCCCGATTCGGCCTGTCCCCGGCGACGGTGGCCAAGGCGGCTCCGGCCGAGATTAAGGCCGGCCTGATTTCGCTGGAGCATCTCCGCATCCTGATGGTGGAGGACAATATCGTCAATCAGAAGGTGGCGGTTAAGATTTTGGAGAAGCACGGGGCGAAATCCATCACCCTGGCTAAGAACGGCCAGGAGGCGTTGGAAGCTCTGAAGTCGGCCACCTTTGATCTAGTTTTGATGGATGTCCAGATGCCGATTATGGATGGGCTGGAGGCCACTCGGGCTATCCGGGCCAGAGAGCTGGAGGCCGGAGGACACACACCGATAGTGTCTATGACGGCGTGCGCCATGACGGGAGACCGGGAAAAGTGCCTGGACGCGGGCATGGACGCGTATGTGTCGAAGCCTGTTGATCCGGCGGAATTATTGACGGCCATAACTAAGGCTATGTCCGCTAGATCAATCGTCTCGCCAATCCCGCCATCCCCCGGACCGGCTCAGACGCCATCCCAACCGGTCCAGCCAACCCAGCCATCCATCGGCGTAATCTTTGATAAGGCTTCCTTCATGACCCGCATCGGTGATGACCTGGAATTTGCCCAGGCCTTGATTGGGGTATTCTTGGAGGCCCTACCGGCTGATTTGGGCCGGATAAGGGAGGCGGTTGAGCGGAAAGACGCCGGAGAGTTGCAGCGCACGGCCCATAAGCTAAAAGGGTCATTGGGCAATATTTCAGCCGAGGCCGGCCGGGAATGTGCCCTCCGGGTAGAGAAAATCGGCCGGGAAAACCGGCTGGCCGAAGCCGAGGCGGCCTTTTCGGAATTAGACCAGGCTCTTGATCAATTGAAGCTCGTCCTGGCCGATTTCATGGCCGTGGGGTAGGGGGTGGGTTGCGTGTTTCGGGTTGCGTGAAGAGTTTCCAAGAAGGCTAACACCTTTTGGGCTAACTCCTGGTCGTATAGTTCGAGCCTTAATGAAGTCATACCGTTTCCTTGGTGAATAAGGTTTAATCAATGACCTACTGATTTTATTATATCCCAAGGCTGCTTGGTTGACAAGAGGGATACTTTGAACGGGCACAATTGACGCTTTTTCGCCTTGCTTTTTGCCGATTCGCGACGCTGTACGAAGGCGGGTGGCCCAGACAACTTGTTGTCTGGGTGGCGAAGCCACAAGAAGTCAGGTCAAATATGGTCTCTAATTCAAAAACGCCAGCTATGGCCGCTCAAGTGATAATCCAAATTGCCACAAGTTAATATCGGAGGAAGTATGAGGTATGTCGGCTTGCATGAATACGTCAAAACTGCCCTTAAGGTGGCGGAGTATCAAAAGGATGCTGAGGTCGGTTGTGTGGTGGCCACGGTGCCGGCCCTTCCAGGATGCATGACGCAGGCCGACAATTTTGAAGAGGCCCGGGACAACCTGATCGATGCGATAGAACTCTGGATTACGGTGGGTTGCGGGAGGGGGAGGAGATGCCGGAGGTGAATGGGGTCCGGTTAGCTGCCTCGATAGAAAGGTTGATGATATGACCCGGCAAGAGTTGTTGTCCCAAATTGCTCTCGGCGAAGACAGCTCCCGTCAGTTCAAGGCAGATGTGCGCAATATTGACTCCCTGGCCGCGGAGATGGCCGCTTTTGCCAATTTCGAAGGCGGCGCCATTCTGTTAGGCTTCGGAGACGACGGTGCCTTACCGGGCTTGTTGCCGAAGGATGTGAGCCGGATCAATCAACTTATCAGCAATGCGGCCAGTCAGCAGGTCCGGAGTCCTTTGGTGGTGCGGACTGAAAATGTACTTTTGGAAAACGGCCGCATCGTCATCGTGTTGACCGTGCCAAAGGGGATCGACAAGCCCTACCTCGACAAAAACGGTGTCATCTGGCTGAAATGTGGGGCCGACAAACGGCGGGTGAACACCAAGGAGGAGCTACGCCGTCTGTTCCAGAGCGTCGGCCAGTTTTACGCCGATGAATTGCCGACCAAGGCCGGCATCGATAAGCTCGACAAATTACGCTTTCGAGATTTCTTGCGGGATGTGTACCAGCAGGAGTTCCCGGATTCACCGGGCGAGCTTTTGCGGTTGCTTCAGAACATGAACCTGGCCACAGATGACGGCTGGTTGAAACTGGCCGGAGTGCTGCTGTTTGCTGAGCGGCCGGAATGGATAAAGCCGCAGTTCATAGTCAAGGCCATCCGGTATCCCGGTAATGATATTCACGCTGCTCAGTACCTGGATACTGAAGACTTGGCCGGCCCTTTGCGCAAGATCTTTGATGAATCAATGGGTTTTGTGATGCGCAATTTGCACAAGGTCCAGGCTGGACAGGGCGTGAATTCACCTGGGGTTCCGGAAATCCCCCCCCGGTTTTTGAAGAACTTCTGGTCAACGCCCTGGTGCATCGGGATTACCTGGTCAACGCCCCCATCCGAGTTTTTGTGTATGACAACCGGATTGAGATTATCAGCCCCGGCCATTTGCCCAACAACCTGACGGTGGCCAAAATCAAGGCGGGCAACTCCAACATCCGCAACCCGATACTGGCCTCGTTCATCGCCAAGGGTTTGCTGCCTTACAAAGGACTGGGTTCCGGCATCAAACGGGCGCTGAGCGGCTGGCCGGAGATCGACTTCATTGATGACCGCGCCGGGAGCCTGTTCATAGTGACGGTTCACCGTCCGCCCGTTCTTTCCTCTTGACATTTTCCTCGAAGTATGATAACATTCATCTCCTAAATCAAGATAACATTCGTTTTGATACCAATGTTTCAGATTAATTCTTGAATATTACGCGGATACCTCATTCGGCCCATACCCAGGGGCTAAGTACACCTTAGGTTGGGCTTCCGTCCTAATACCCTGTAGGGGTTACCCAATCTAGCCCAGCGACTGTGTTCGCTTGTCAAGAAAAATTTAAGCGGTCCTCCATTCTGTTTTGTTTTTTACCATCGAATTGAGGATAATCAGTACCTTCCGCATACAGGCAGTCAGGGCTATCTTTTTGCTCT
>JADFYC010000120.1:0-1845 GCA_015233295.1 Deltaproteobacteria bacterium
TGCGGCCACCTCGGAGAGGTACGAAGACAGCAGCCTTCTTTCCGATACGGTCGCCAACGATCCTAAAGCCATCGGCTTCATTGGCCTGCCATACATCAGATCGGCCCAAGCCCTCGAAATCATAGAACCGGGCGCTGCACCCATTCTGCCTTCTTTCTTCACTGTGGCCAGGGAAGACTATCCCCTGTCCCGGCGTCTTTTCCTCTACACCGCTGAGTCGCCGAAGAATCCCTGGGTCCGTAAGTTTATTGACTTTGCTCTTTCCAAAGAAGGACAGGATATCGCGAAACAGGCCGGCTTCATCGACCAGACCATCAAAGCTGAAAAGGTTGAGAAGAAGGTGGCCGATGCTTCTATGCCATTGGATAACTACGGGCAACGGACCAAAAATCTGAATCAACTTTCCACGAATTTCCGGTTCAAGGCGTCAAGCGACAAGTTTGACAACAGAGCCATCCGAGATCTAGACCGGGTGGTTCAGATTCTGACTCAACCAACATATAAGGGCAAGGACTTTTATCTCTTCGGATTTACCGATAACAAAGGAGATGAACAATTTAATGTCGCGCTCTCGAAGTCCCGGGCCCTGGCCGTGGCTAATGAGTTGAAAAAGCGAGGGGCCGAGGCTAAGCAGGTAGATGGGCTTGGTTCAGGTCATCCCGTCGCGTCCAATGAAACCAAAGAGGGTCGAGACAAGAATCGGCGTGTGGAGATTTGGATTAACTGATCAGGTCCGGCCAGGGTTCAGGCCCTCCGCCGGTTCATTATGTTATTCCCATAAACGATGCGAGCCGGCCAGGCGTCCTAATGCCGAGGTGACTCGCCATTTTTCAATTTAAATGATCACGCCGGGTCTATCCCGGTTAAACGGTCATGGACTGAAAGTACCGACTCGTTCCGTGAATTGGACAATCTGCTCGACTTTGATCTCCAGCTCAGCCAGCATGACTTCATTGAATCCACCCACGTGGGCCTCATTGGTATTGGCCAGGACAATACTTGGATCGTTGAGCAGGCCGACCCCTAGTTTTTGGCAGGTCAGATCCACCAACCGGAGCATGATAATCAGCACATCGGTGGCGTCAAAACTTTCGTCATGATGGTCCCTGACGACATGACAATACTTTTCCGGCAGGTTCCATCGAGATAAGAGATTATATCCTTGAAGGGTGTGTTGTGTTTGCAGCACTTCAATAATCAATTCTCTTGATAAATCACTATGAAGCTCGTCGGTCATTCTAATTTCTTCCAACACCCGAAGGAGGAAGAGCTTTCCGACATCATGGAGCAACCCGGCTAAGAAGGCTTCATTGGCCATGGCGGGGTAATCAGCCTTTTCGGCCAGCCATCTGGCGGCCATGGCACAGGTCAGGGAATGCCTCCAGAGATCGAGCAGGAGGACATTTATTCTCTGATCCGGGGATATGTAGACGTTTTTTTTTATTGACGCCTGAAGCAGGTCAACCACCCGATTGTCCCCCAGCCGGGTGATCGCCTCATCAAGACTGGTTACTCGCCTTAATCCGGTGAAGAAGCCGGAGTTAGCCTCCCTCAGCACCTGACAGGTCAACGATTGATCGATCATAATCAACCGGGACAGGGTCTCTATCTGGAAGTTGCCCCGGTTGATTGTTTCTTGGATCTTGGCCGCCACCGACGGTGATACAGGCAACTGCCATCCGTCGGCATCAAGTTTTTCTTGAACGCTTTGGAGCAACGGTTTCAGCATATAGTTTTATTCGTCTCCCAACAGACGCCTTATTTCCTGGATGGGCCGGGGTTTCATCAAGCGGGGCAAGAGCCGGATGACATCATGCAACAGGGCCTGGCCGCTGGCCGCCTTAG
>JADFYC010000120.1:1938-9683 GCA_015233295.1 Deltaproteobacteria bacterium
GATTTCGTTCAAGATCAATAATTCAAACGCCCCGATTCGTCCTTTGTATCCGGTAAACCGGCAACTGCGGCATCCCTGGCCGACTTTGAATGTCGCCCCGACGATATCATGATGAGTATAACCGATGCGCCGTAATTCACCGGGCGTGGGAGTATAGTCGACGGCGCAGTGGGGACAAATCCGTCTAATCAAACGCTGGGCCAGAACCGACACGACTGTGGAGGAAATAAGAAATGCCTCAATGTCCATATTCAACAGCCGGAGTAGCCCGCCGATGGAATCTTCCGTATGAAAAGTGCTCAGGATTTTGTGACCGGTGAGGGCCGCCTGAATGGCCGTGTCGGCAGAATACTTGTCCCGAATCTCGCCCAGAATGATCACGTCCGGGTCCTGGCGGACCATGTGCCGGAGGGTCTCTTCAAAAGTCCGGCCGATTTTGGGATTAATGGCGCACTGAGAGATCCCGTCGACTACATATTCCACCGGTTCTTCAGCCGTGATAATGCTGGTATTGACATCGTTGAGGTAGGCAACGCAACTGTACAGGGTAGTCGTCTTGCCCGAACCGGTGGGGCCGGTGATCAAGATGACTCCACTGGGCATGTCCAGGGCGTCGGCGCTGAACCGGTCCAGCATCTTGGAGGCCATCCCGATGTCTTTCAGGCTCAGCACCGATTGGTGTTTACTCAAGAGCCTCAGAACGACCTTTTCACCGAATATGGTTATAAAGAAAGAGGCCCGGACATCGGCGCTTCGCCCGGTTTTCAAATCTTCGAACAGGAATCGGCCGTCCTGGTGCCGCATCCGCTCCGAGATGTCGGCTTCGGCCATGACCTTGAGCCGGCTAACCATGGAATTGGCCAATTCGGAGTTGAGATATTTGTGATGGACTAAGACACCGTCCCGGCGGAACCGTACCCGCTGCCTATCCCGGAACGGCTCAATGTGGATATCACTGACGTTTTCAATTATGGCCTCCTGAAGTATTTGATTCACTATGGCCACCGCCGAGTCCTCGGCCGGAGCCGGGCCAACCACTTCCACTAAGCTGCGCTCATAACCGGTCAGGAGTTCTGAAATGGCTCTCCGAGAAGCAATGGCCGGAATGACGTTCTTGCCCAACAATTGCTGTGCCGCCTTGACATCCCGCATGTCGGTGGGGTCGGCGAAAACCACCGTGACGTGGCCGTTCTCTCGGGCGACGGGAATAAAGTTGTGCTGCTTGAAACTCTTGATATGGGCACGAGGCAAGAGCGATCTGTCTATTTCAGTCAGTAACGGTTCGATGTGGGGAAAACCCAGTTGGAAGGCCAGGGTCTCGACCAGCTTCTGCTCACTGATAAAATTAGCCTCGACTAAGACGTCGCCCAGCCGCTTCTTGACTGGAGCCGATTGTTGGATGGCCAGAGCGGATTTGATGTCTTCTTCACTCAGATAGCCCAGCTCCACCAGCAGGGTC
This sequence comes from Deltaproteobacteria bacterium, assembly GCA_015233295.1. Classification (GTDB taxonomy): domain Bacteria; phylum Desulfobacterota; class JADFXK01; order JADFXK01; family JADFXK01; genus JADFXK01. The sequence goes on from JADFYC010000120.1 coordinate 3,398, forward strand.
CCGATTTTTAAGGACACCAGATTCCGTCTCAGGCTCTCCCGGAGTTGATCTGTGGTAATGAAGTTTAATTCTTTGATAACACTAAGCAAAGATCGGCGAGAAGTCAACTTGGCATGGACCCGGCGGGCATAATTAAATTGTTCTTCCGAGATCGCCCCGTCTTTGACCAAGAATGATACAATGACCGAGGTTTGGCTGTCATCCGCCACACGGAGGTGGATATCTCGCGGGCGGTCATTTTCATCCACCGGGGAACCTGGCGACTCTTCCGGACGTGCGTCGGTCAAAACGTCGACCTGTTCAGCCAGAGCTTCAAATCCTATCATAACTATTCCTCCAAGCTAAAACTCGCGAACCAGCACCGGCCGCGGCCATCGAGGGTTACGGGTTCTTTCATAATCCATATCCATAAAATTTTTTTGACCAATTTGGATGGCGGGTATAATTTTAGAGTATGGCCAATAACTTTTCGGGCAGTTCGGCGTTCTTCATCAGAATTATTATCCATCTGATATTGTGGTATTTTTTACTCGACATCGGGTGGGCCGGTGGCTCAAGATGTTTGTCATCCAGTGACGATGAGTTACCTGCCGGGCACTGTGATTAATTAGCAAGAAGTATGCCGATGGAAACAACTAAATGAATTGGATAGTTTAATTTAAGTTTCAGTGGGTTGCGCGCTATTCGGTTGATGGGAAGATGGCTGACTGGCAAATTTGCACAGGACGGATGTGCAAATTTGCTAATATGGAAGCTGGCCAGCCGACCCTCAGACCGGTTGGGCATGGATCAAATCATCAATTCCGGGCCTGAAAAAAGAAAATATACTATAGTTATCATTAGTTATCCTTCAGAAGGGGAAGATGTCGCGACATGATTGATCATTCTTGCTGGAAGAGCTTTTTGCGACGGTGGCGGAGCGTATAATAATTAATATTAAGCAGCCGGGCCGCTTGACTTTCGTTGCCTTGAGATATCTTAAGGGCCTCTTCAATGTAGTATTTTTCGATGTTTCCTAAGGTGGCCGCGAGGTCGATCCCGGCCGGCGGGATGGAGCAAGAAGAGGCGTTAAGGAAATCAAGTTCTTGTGGTCTGTCTTTTTCCAGGCCAAGATGTTCCGGGGTTAGCTCCGGCCCATCGTTGAAGAGAACGCTTCTTTGGATCAGGTTTCTCAATTCTCTAACATTCCCCTTCCAGGTGAAGGATTCCAGCGCCTTTTCCGCTTCCTGAGAAATCCCGGTGAAACCCTTTCCCAGTTTCCGGTTAAACTCGACCAAGAAATATCGGGCTATGGGGATGATATCTTCGCGGCGCTCATTCAAGGATGGAAGATCTATCCTGACCACAGCCAGCCGGTAGTAAAGATCACGGCGAAAAACGCCTTTCTCCATCAAGTCATTGATGTCCCTGTTGGTCGCGGAGACAACTCGGGTTTCGAGCTTCCGCTTGGTAACACCGCCAACCCGATAATATTCTCCGCTTTCCAGAAAACGGAGCAGTTTGGCCTGGGCCTCCGGACTCAACTCGCACAGCTCATCCAAAAACAAAGTCCCATGGGCCGCTTGTTCCACCAGTCCTTTCTTTCCAGAGGGCTTCGCACCGGTGAAAGCCCCCTTTTCATATCCAAAAAGTTCGCTTTCGACCAGGTCTTGAGGCAGGGAGGCGCAGTTAAAGACGACAAACCGTCCTCTAAAACAGGGACTCTTATAATGAATAGCGCTGGCCAGGAGTTCCTTACCGGTGCCGGTTTCTCCCGTGATCAGGACCGAGGTGTTCCGGCTCTGGGCGACCTTAGAGACCAACTCTATGACGTTTTGAATGGCGTTACTCTCGCCGATGAGGCAGGGGAGGTTCTCCTCGATCAGCTTTTCTTGAAGCAACTGAATTTCTTTCCGCATCCGGATGGTGTCCAAGGCATTCCGCAAAGTCACCAACAAGGCGTCGAGGTGCAGCGGCTTCAGTAGATAATCATAAGCTCCTAATTTCATAGCTGATATCACGGTATTTATCTCTTCAGATGCGGTTATCATGATAACCAAAGTATCTGAGTTGATGGCCTTGATCTCCTTTAGCGCCTCGATCCCGCTCATTCCCGGCAGCCCAATATCAAGCAACACCAGGTCGGGCGGCTCGGTCTTGATGGTCTCAATGGCCGCTTCTGCAGTCTCAAAACCTTTGATCCGATAATCGTTTTCGAGGGCTAGGGTTATTCTCTTTCGAGCAGTCGGTGCATCATCGATGACATAGATGGTGTAACTGATCATCGTCACTCCTCGAATCCCTTAATGAAGTCAGCCAAAGCGGCCTTGACCCGACCGACTTCTTCTTCTAACTCCAGATATGTTTCCTCTACCTTGTCCAACTTACCGGCCCGAGCCATTTTTTCCAACCTGGCGTCCAAACCGACGGCCTTATAAGCCGCAACATCAACCAGATCGCTCTTGAAACGGTGGGCGCAGAATTCCAACTTCTTCGCATCGCCGAAATGCACCGCCTGTCTAACACTATCCAGGTCTTTATCACAACCATCAAGGAATATCATTACAAATTCTTTCACCAACGCCACGTCACCGAAAGACCGGTCGATAACGTCGTCAATATCTATGACTTTGTCCTGAGATTGGTATGTCTTCTGAATGTTTTCAATGACGATCTCAGAATCGAACATCCGACCAAACTTGTTGATTGTCGCGGTAAGCTCGCCCAGATCAAATGGTTTTCCAATATACCCGTCCATGCCGGCGGCTAAACAAAGTTCTCGATCACCTTTCATCACCGAAGCGGTCATGGCTACAATTGGGATATGTCCCTCCGTTTGCTTCTCTTTTTGTCTGATTACCTGAGTCGCCTCCAATCCGTTCATTACCGGCATTTGGAGGTCCATTAAAACCAGATCATATTTTCGGAGGAAAACTTTTTCAATAGCTTCTTGTCCGTCTACCGCGATTTCGACAATATGACCCAATCTTGCCAATAGCTTAGAACCTACTTTCTGGTTAATGTAATTGTCTTCGACCAGCAGAATTTTCAGGGACGCTTTAATGGCGCCGGTCGCCGCCCCTGGTTCCGTCTCGTGCGGCTTGGGTTCCTCTTTCCCGATGCTCAGCCAGGCCGTGAAATGAAATGTAACCCCAGGCTCGGGATGATTGTTTTCCACCCAGATGGCACCGTTCATCAGGCCCACGATTTTTTTGGAGATGGCCAGCCCTAAACCGGTCCCTTCATACTTTTTGTTGTAGGAGATATCAACTTGCTCAAAAGGATCAAAAATAGATGCAATTTTGTCGGCCGGGATTCCAATCCCGGTATCTCGGACCTGGACATGAAGTTTGCATCTGGTTGCGCTGGTCTCTTCGGCCTGGATGTCTAATTCAATTTTGCCGGTTTCAATGAATTTAACGGCATTACCCAGTAAATTGATCAATACCTGACGCAGTCGGCCGGCGTCTCCATAAAGGAACAAAGGGATTTGTTCGGCCACCGTATAGGTTAGTTGGATCAGTTTCTCATCGGCTTTGGGACGGATGATCAGGAAGACTCGATGCACCAGCTCCGGCAAACTGAAGTTGACGTCCAGAAGTTCCACCCGGCCGGCTTCAATTTTGGACAAGTCCAATATATCATTTATCAAATCCAGAAGGTGAGAGGCGCTTGTCCTGGCCATCTCTACACAATCAAGCTGTTCTTCGGTCAGGGAGGTATCGTTCAATAAGTTGACACTGCCGATGATCCCATTTATTGGGGACCGGATTTCGTGGCTCATATTGGCCAGGAATTCGCTTTTGGCGCGGTTGGCCGCCTCTGCGGTCTGTTTGGCCTGGTTCATCTTTTCTTCCCGGTGTTGAATTTCAGTAATGAAATAATTCACCGATTCAGCCATATCCGCCACTTCATCCCCGCCTTGGGTGGGGATCGGAACAATCCGGCTTTCCACCAGGCCGCGCATGTACTCCTTCAAACCTATAATCCGGGCGATGACCGACCGTCTGATATAGAAGTAGATCGCCACGGCGCTGACCAGACCCAGCATCGGAATGGCGACCAAAATCACTATAAGACGTCCCACAGCGCGATCAAACAGGTGATGCTGAGTAAACACATCGTCTTGAACGCCGGAAAAAATTTGGTTGACCATTTTGGCCAACTCCGCCGACAAGAACTTGTTTTCAATAAGATTATCTTCCATGCGCTGCTGTAGGGCGATCAGATTTTCTTTGAGAGTAAAAATATTTTCTTTTCCGGAGCCGTAGTTGGTGATCTCCGCGTGAATTGGCCCCGCCGCGGCTTTGATTTTGGCCGGCAAGGCTTGAAGAGTTTGATCCGCTTCCGCCAGTAAGGAGGAAAATTCCCCTTTGAGGTCATCTAAGTCACTTTTATTCGTCACAACATCTAGATAAAGCAAGGTGGTATTTGCTCGATGAACCGTCTCGCACCAAAGGTCAAATTTTATAAAATCTTTTTGGCAATCTCCGGGCACCAAAGCTGACCGAGTAGATTTGTCGGGTAAGGGTTGGGACGAAATCGGCAGGTTGTTAAGGCAGGGGTCCTGGCCAACTGCGCCCAGTGTCTGAGTGATTCGATATAGCCTGACGAAAATCTGCCGGCTCCGAAATTCGCTCTTAAGACGGTTATCGGTGATATCAATCAGTGTTTTCAGGTTGGCAAAGACCAGGTCGAACTGCCTGGACAGAACCTCAAGAGCCTTCAATTCAACTCCCGCCTCCCGCAGGGGCTTGATGAACTTGTCCTTTTGATTGATTTTCTCCTCGATATCTTTGGCCAAATTGGCGCGGATAAATTGATTCTGAGCCACGATGATATCCGGAGCATTGGCGATAATCCGCTCGCTTTCTCGGATGAGTTGAGACGCCCCGACCAAGGCGGGAAGTTTACGCCGGGAGATATCGGCGAAGCTTTGGTTGAATTGGGTGAACGCGATCGCGGCCAGGCCGGCGGAGACCAGGATCACCAGGGTCATCACGGTCAGCCCGGCCAGGACCTTCGAGGCAATACCAAATTTGATCCTTGCCATCTCTTTTTCCTATATCTACCTGAGTGCTATGCGTTTTATTAATTGGAAACATAAATGTATCCGCCGACTTCACAGACGAACGCAGATGGATGAGATCTACAGGCGCCCGCGATCATCCGTCTTTCTTCATCAGCGCAACTAACTGTAATGTATAGATTAAATAATATCATGTCACCTACTGATTATTGCGGGGGTCAAATTTTGCCGAGGGTTGCTTTCGCCAAAAAACCTGATCCATCGGGCCCAATGATCCCCAGATGTTGTCATCAATTTCGGCCAAATTTTTATTATAGATAGTCCGATGAGGGGTCTTGAATAGATAATATACCGGTAAATCTTCGACCACCAGTTTCTGGAATTCGGCATAAAGGACCTTCCGTTTGGCAAGATTCATCTCGGCGCCGGCTGCCTCCATCAGGCGGTTGACTTCGGGATTACAATAACCTTGGTTATTGGAGTAGATCAGTCCCTTTCGAATATTGTCGCAGTCATAGGTCCGATGCACTCCGATCATGGGATCACCCCAGTTAAAAACGACATCCAGGCTGAGGTCGAACCGGCCGTTGGAAATTTTATCGGCCCATTGGGCATAACCCTTGAATTTGGAAATGATTAACTCGACACCGATCTTACGCAGTAAATCCTGGCGCAGGTATTCGGCAAAAGATACAAAAATACTCCCCTCGGTGGGATAATCAATAGCCGCCTGGAACCGTCGGCCGCCGGCATCCCTGGGGCAACCGGCCGCATCCAGCAACTCATTAGCTTTATCAATATCCACCCCAAATTGTTCCACCGCCGGCGAATAAAACGGACTGTCGGGGCTGATTGGCCCGGTGGCCTTTTGCGCCGTTCCTTTTAACAGTGTCTGGACGATAAAATCACGATCAATACAATAGGCGATGGCTTGCCGCACCCGGAGGTCGCTAAAGGGCTTTTTTTGAAGGTTGAAGCCCAGCCAGAAAAGGGCGCCCAAACCTTTGTACCCTCTTGATGTCACCACCAGTCCCGGATCTTTTTCGTACCTTTGAAAGTCTTCAATATTCGAAGAGTAAAGTATGTGTGATTACCCGGCCTCCAGCGACATAGGCATCTCAAGTGCTGGATGGCGAAATAATTTATAGCGTATTCTATCCAGGTAGGGACGGCCTTTTATGAAAAAATCATTATATTTTTCGAGGAATATTTGTTGGCCGGGGACGAATGCGACAAATTTAAACGGCCCGGAACCGCCCGGGGCCTGGTTGGCGGGAT
>JADFYC010000121.1 GCA_015233295.1 Deltaproteobacteria bacterium
GAGATCCAGAACGGGGTCATGAAATCATTGAGGTAGCGCATCACGCCGTTTGTCAGCACCTGATTGGCTTTAAAATAATCAAATGTGGCCTCAATTATTTTTTGGTTTGTTTCAGAGTACTTATCCAATACATGTGGCTCGAAAGACGCCCCTTCGAAAAAGTCTTTAAGCAGTTCGCCGGGTAATCCGAGTTTCATATCCATCATTTGATTCGCCTCACTTTTGTCCTATTTGATTGCGGTTAGGTCCGGTGGGTGGGGGGCAGACGCGATTATATCAATATTAATATGATGATGAATTTATAGTTCCTCAGATATACGTATCAGCAGATCTCTTGAAAATCAATAACGGTGATGGAAAATATTGCCGTGGCGGCTCTCATCTTATTATAATTTAATTAATTATTGCTTAATGCCGGCATTTCGGGGCCAAGGCATCGGATTGGGGACACGGGGATTTTATAAGGGAATGGCGCTCTATTTCGGCATTAACTTACCTGAATAAAGCGCCATGTCCGACTACTGAGAAATCTCCGCGTCCTCGGCGGCGCATTTTTTTGTCGGATCGAGATACTCCGGGGGGAAGGATAAACCGCGGCTTCCCGCGGCGTCCTCAGTGGTCTGGGTCATTCCTGCCAGGGCAATCAAAGTTTTATTTAAATTTGTCGGCGGCACAGAATTCTTCCATCTTCTTGAAGTTGTCTTCCACCACTTTTTTGAAGTCGTCGCGGGCCGTTTTATAGGACTTAACCCATTCCGTAACGGCCTTTTTGCCTTCTTCGGGCATTCCGGTGGCCTGATCGAGAAACATGTTGCTCATCCGTTCCATTTGTTCCTGGAACATGGTGATGCTGTTGAATGTGTTTTCGAACATGTACTTGTTAAAGTTAATCATCTGTTGTAACATTTTTTGGGGTTCCATGGCTTCTCCTTCTGTGGGGTTTTACTTCTTAAGGGGTGTCAAATGGTAGGTAATAATAATAATCGCCGAGAATTTATCTTGTGTTGAGGCCAAATGGTTCGGCTGTTATTCGCTTTTGCAGAAACTGCTCTGGACCCGGTTGAAACCATCATCCACCATGGTCTTGAAATCGGAACCTGTTTTCTTGCAAGTCGCCAGGTACTCATTTACGACTTTTTTTCCTTCTTGGGGAATCCAGGCGGCCTGGTCCATCATCAGGTTGGTCATTTTTTCCATCTGGTCTTGGACCATGGACATGGCGTTAAAGGTGTTGTCAAGGGTGGCCTTCTCAAATTCAATCATTTGTTTTGCAAATTGTTGGGGATCCATGATATTAATACCTCCGATGTGTTTGTGTGGTCGGTTACCGGGTGTTCGTCACGGGTCGAGCTGTGCTTGAGGGCAACAAACCCGATGAGGCTGTGAGGAGTTGCATTGGGCACCCGGACAGAGAATCGTGGGAGCGCATCGGGAGATAAGGAACCATCCCCTGACCCAGCCACCGCTGATGTGATTTTCTTAGTACGAATGGTCCAAAGATAATACGGATTCTCCTAGTTGTCAAAGGAAAAAATGTTGCAGTGCAAAATAATAATTTTATTATATTGATATAACAACAAAAAAAATAACGCAAAGACGCCATTTTCGTTTTCGGGACAAGAATCTTACCCCGGCGAAGTGGATTCCTCAAACGACTTGTCCCGCAGGAAACAAACTGCTACGGCAGATGTGGCGGCCACCGACGTGGCGGTGATGACATCTCCAGGAAAAAATTATGCCCGAAGACAGGCTATTGGTTAAAAAATATTCCAACCGGCGACTCTATGACACCGAAAAGAGCGCTTACGTCACTTTGGATGATATTTGTCAGGCCATTAAGCAGGGCCGGCAAGTGGAGGTCGTCGATGCCAAGACCAGGGAGGACGTGACTGCTTTTATCCTGACCCAGATTGTCCTAGAAGAAGCCAGGAAAAAGAACATTCTTTTGCCGGTGCCGTTGTTGCACCTGGTCATCCAACATGGGGAAAGTGTGCTGGCGGAGTTTTTTGATAAGTATCTTCACCAGACGATCAGAAGCTATTTGATGTTTAAAACGACCTTAGATGAACAATTTCGGAACTGGTTGGATATGGGCGTAGACCTGACCAGTCTGGCGCAGAAAACCATGGTTGGGCTGTCGCCTCTTAAATCGGTCTTTGATGCCTTTGGGGACAAGTCTCAACCGGGAGAAGAGAAAAAGAAGGAATAAAGCCAAAGCGACCACGGCACAAACGGGGTGCATCATATCTAAACGGAAGGGGTGGAGGGAGGCCACAGGATGGAACCAATTTGTAAATAGAACGGAAATAAAACAGACCCCAGACGGCGAACTGGGGTCGAGAAAGCGCAAAAAAAAGGCCATGTTTCTAAGGTTAAATTAAAGCTTGACAACGTTCTTTGCTGTAGGTCCCCGGCTGCTGTCTTCCACATCAAAGCTTACCCGGTCACCTTCATTGAGGTTCTTGAAGCCGGGCATATTGATGGAAGAATAGTGAACAAAAATGTCTCTTCCGTCTTCCTGACTAATAAAGCCATATCCCTTCTTCTCACTAAACCATTTCACGGTACCATTTGCCAAAGCACTAACCTCCTTTTCTTAAATATAAGGTAAAACAAGTCCGCAGTCATAAGGTCTGACCGCCAGTCGGGAAAAGCAGGGTCAGGTTACCCTTCTAATTTATATATCATAATTTCGTAAGATCAGGCAAGCAAATTTGTCAAGCAGAAAGAAATATCGCAGGCGAGCCGAGGTCTGTCTTCCGTGTTCAGCAAAATAAACAATAACCGGTTGTTAGCTGACTATATTTAACCGATAACAGGGCCGGAGGAATGTCCTAATCTGTTGTTTTCATCTGAAGGCTGATCGCTTGCAGATGTCCGAACGTACTACTTAACAAGCTTATAATAAAGGATAAACGGTAATAATAAACAAGGATTAGCTTGATTTGTACCTGGTTATAAGGTAACATAATAATCCCGCCTGGTCGATCTGAACTCTATCGGTCAATTTTTTTCTCCGAACGGTGACCAGCCCCGTTATCGCTGGATATATCTGACCTTCACGGCCCGAATCTCGACACCATGATTTGATGACAATGAAAAGGATGTAGATCATGTCTCACGACTGCCCCCACGAGAACCACGCCCATGATCCCTACCATCACACCTGTAAAGACTGCCGTCGACAGGACTGCGATTGTGATGGACATCACCTGGCCTTGCACGTGGCCAAAGCTCTGATAGAGGACGGGGACGACTTCATTGTCCGCCTGGCTCCGGCCAACATGGACTTCTTGCATCTGAATGAAGGGGATTTTATCCTGGTTGAAGGCGCCACCCGGGCTGTGGCCCCAGTTGGTCCCGTTCTGCCGGGACAACAAGCCGAGGCCGTCATTCATCTGGATGCCGTGACCATGAAGAACGCCGACACGTCCATCTTCAAAAAAGTCATCTGCCACAAACCAGAGGATCAGCCGGCCCAGGAAGTCGTGTTGACGCCGGTCGGACCGCCGCCTTTAAAAAAAGACTGGCGACGTCACCTGGAAGATCATCTTTGCGGCTTCATTATATTAAAAGATAATACTATCTCCCTGAAATTCGCCGGAGAACGGAGAGCCGCGTTCCTTGTCTCAAGTACTCTCCCCGACGGGCCGGTGAAAGTTGTGGCGGAGACGGATATCGTCATCGTAGAAAAAGAGGGCGAAGAAGAATTACCTGGGACGGTGGACTATTCAGATATCGGCGGACTAGAAAAAGAATTGGCCCGGGTGCGGGAGATTGCGGAGCTTCCCCTGAAGTTTCCCGAGATATTCGCCCGGTTGGGCGTGGATGCGCCTCGGGGAATCTTGCTCTTTGGCCCACCAGGGTGCGGCAAGACGTTGGTGGCCCGGGCCCTGGCCCAGGAGACTGAGGCCAATTTCTACCACATCAACGGTCCGGAAATCATGCAGAGCCACTATGGTCAGAGCGAGGAAAAACTCCGGTCTATTTTTGAAAAGGCCCAGAAGGAAGCTCCGGCCATAATCTTTTTGGATGAAATTGACGCCATATCTCCCCGGCGAGAGAAAACGGAAGGGGAAATGGAAAAGAGGATCGTGGCCCAACTTCTGGCCTTGATGGACGGGTTGGAGTCACGGGGTCAGGTCGTGGTCATTGGAGCCACCAATATTCCCAACGCTTTGGATCCGGCTTTGCGGCGCCCGGGCCGGTTTGACCGGGAGATCAATCTGGGGGTCCCAGGGGAGACCGGCCGGCGGGCTATTTTGGGCATTCATAGCCGAAAAATGCCCCTGTCTGATGAAGTGAGTCTCGATTCTTGGGCTGGCCGGACCCACGGTTTTGTAGGAGCAGACCTGAAAGCCCTGTGTCAGGAAGCGGCTTTTTGTGCTTTGCGGCGCCACCTTCCCGAAATCGATTATCATCAACCCAGCATTGCAGAAGACTTCTTGGAGAAGATCTTTGTCACCCCTGATGATTTTGAACAGGCTTTCAAAGAGGTGGAACCTTCGGCCATCCGAGAAGTCCGGGTGGAACTCCCCCAGGTGGGCTGGGCCGATGTCGGTGGCTGCCGGCGGGCTAAGCAGGCCCTCAAAGAAGCGGTGGAATGGCCCCAGCGTTGGCCGCACCTTTTCGATAAACTTAAGCTTGATCCACCGCGGGGCATACTCATCACCGGACCCTCCGGAACCGGGAAAACCCTCATCGCCCAGGCCCTGGCTCGGGAAAGCGGCTTGAATTTTATTTCAATCAAGGGACCTGAATTATTAAGCAAATACGTAGGAGAGAGTGAGGAGCGGATTCGGGAGATCTTTCGCAAGGCCCGCATGGCCGCATCATGTATCTTGTTCTTCGACGAGATTGATTCCATAGCCGGTCACCGAGGTTCGGATCAGAGCAGCGCCCAGGTGATCAGCCGGATGGTCAGCCAGTTATTGACTGAAATGGACGGCATCGAAACGTTGCGGGGGGTGATTATTTTGGGTGCGACCAGCCGCCCGGACATGCTGGATGCCTCCCTGTTGCGGGCCGGCCGGTTTGAGGTGCTCATCCCGCTGGACCTGCCCCATCCTCAGGAACGGCGCGAGATAATTGATATCCATCTGAGAAATCGGTCTCTGGCTCCTGATGTGGACCTGAACTGGCTGGTTCAGGAGTCCACCGGTTGGACCGGGGCCCGGATAGAGGCACTTTGCCGGGGCGCGGCCATGGCGTGTTTGAAAGAACTGATTGATCAGGAAGTGAAAGAGACCGGGGAACTGGTTATCGAAAAGAGGCATTTTGAACAGACGATGAAGCAGGGATGAGCCGGGTTGATGTATCACTACCGTCCCGGCTGAAGGTGTGAGATACAATTGAAAGGGGACGGCCGACGGAGTGTCAATCAGCGGATAATCTGTCTAAAACGACGCGCCGCCGATTAAGTTTGTGGCTTTGCGGGCTCCTGAGGAGGGAGACGCGGCCGAACCGGCCCAGATGCCCAAATTTCTTTTTTGGGCCTGTTGTTCTAGGGATAAGAGATGAGTGTTCCCTGAGGTGGTTTTATCGCATCGGGCCAAGCCGACCTTGAGCAGTTCTTCGTGGAGCAGACCGCAATCGGGTAAAACGAAACGGCCGGTGACACCATCATCTTTCTCGGCGGATTTGGGATAAACGACTACGTATTTATAAAGACATAGTTTTTTGATATAATTGCCGGCTTCTTCGCCACCCGGCCGGTCCTCGTCAGGCACTTCGACTTCGGCCAAGCGCATGTTCGTCAGGATTTTTTTAGTCTCCACCTGGAAGACATCCAGCCGGCCGCCGTCCATGACGGATACGACTACCCCTTCCCACGCCCCTGGGGGGATCGCGGCGCAAGACTCCTGGGCCAGACAAAAGACCGGCCGGGATAGGACTATCAAAAGGAAGCAGTAAAGAAATAATCTTATTTTCATGTCTCCCCTTTATCATCCCTGCAAAAAAAATTCAACTGTTTTTTCAGATCAATCGCCTGAAAAATGGTGGACCTGTGTCCGGACGTATTATCTCGTCGGAGAGATAGCCAAGACAACAGAGACGGCTCACATTATTGCGGGTCTTTGCCTGTGATGGAATAAACTGTGATTTTTACAGTAGCTATAACTTGGAGAGTGTTCCTAATAGTACAATCGTGTCTGTGTTTTTAGGCTATATTATAGCTATAGTATAGCTAAGAAAGAAACATAAAACCAAATTTGCCAGTGGGTTACTATCAACTTTTATAGGTTTTTTTTCTGTCTAAAATCTGCCGGGAGTGGATTGTCTTGCCTGATGATCACTTAGTCTCTTCATCTCACCATGAAACTGCTTGCCAAAGGCACAGTTGAGATGGGAAGGGACATCTTCCGGACGCAAGTCGATATATCCATCACTAAATGCCTCCAGCTTGGCCAACCAATCCAAATGCGCAGCCTTTACCTTGGCGATGCCAAACCGGAGCGGGGTAAACTTCAGGTGAGACAAATGTCCGGTGAGACCTTCTTCCGCAGCAAGAAGATGGACTTCCGCTGACTGACGTTTTGTCCGGTGTTCGCCAAAGGCCACGGCAAACATATTTTCTTTCACCTTCACACTGGCCTCTTCAATCTCTTGGAGCATGGTGACACTGCCGTGGATGTGTTCTAAGATGGTATGGGCGTTTGTCGCGACAGTGCTGACATTTTGAGACATTTCACTTGTTGTCACCGATTGTTCCTCAACCGCGGCGGCAATGGTCTCGACCATCTCCTTGATGCTGTGGATCACCTTTTCGATGTCTCCGACCCGAGTCACCACCCGGGCGGTAGCCTGTTGGAGCTGTTCAACCTTTCCGCGGATGACATGGGTCGACTTCGACGATTGCAAGGCTAATTCTTTAACTTCCGTGGCCACCACGGCAAAGCCCTTACCCGCTTCACCTGCCCGGGCGGCTTCGATGGTGGCGTTAAGAGCCAGGAGTTTCGTTTGTTCGGCAATTTCATTAATGGCTTCCAGGACCGACCCGATCTCTGCCGAGGCTTTTTTAAGCACCTCAGTTTCGGAGCGAACGCTTTCCACATCCTTATTCGCTTGGGCGCTGATCAATCGCCCTTGTTCCGTATTCTGGGCAATCTCACGCACCGTCGCATCCATCTCCTCCATGCCAGCCGCGATGGTGTTGACATTTTCGGAGACACTTCTGATTTCTTCAGCCACGGATTCGATGCTTCGGCAGCCCGCTTGAGTCAATTGACTAACCCGAGACGTATGGGCGAGAGTACTTTCAGCCGTCTTAAGATTCTCTTCCGATAATTTCTGGAGAGAACGGGAGAATTCTTCGATAGTTTCAGCGTTGGCCCCGATTTTACGAACCGTTTGTTCCTGTTTTGAGGCAAACAGGTTAAACCACCCGGCCAGCAGACCCAGTTCATCGGAATTGGGCACCCCCAGTCGTGACGTCAAATTTCCTTCGCCCTCCGCAATATCTTTCAGCGTCAGGCTGACCCGTTTGGCCCGTTGGCTAACCAGCTTCAGCACTACCACCCAGGTAACCAAGATCAGCACCACCCCGTTGGCCGCGGCCGTGAGGATGATGGCCGGGAGCAATCTATCCATATCGGTTTCTTTAATTATTCCTCGAAAAGAAAAGAATAGAATCGCCGAGGAGATTATCATTCCACCTAACGTGACGACCACGATCGGAACTACTATCTTGATCCAAATATTCAGGTTGTCAATCCGGTTGAGAAATTCTTTCATTCTGCATCCTTTGACGCTGGTTCAAATCATTTTGATGTCGCCATCGCTAATGGTCACATTGATTTTATGATTTTCTTGAAATCTTGCATGGCCGGGTGATCATAATCAAAAGCGCCTTTTGATGAAGCCTCACCCAGTTTATCTCCCGCATGTTCCTCTACCATAGACAGGTATGCGTGCAATTTTGACTTGTGTTCTCTTTCAGGGGAATGGTGCCTGGTCCGAACACATTCCAGGAAGTTGTCCACACATTCAAGGACGGATTTTTCTTTTACGATCTCCAGGCACAAGTCCTCCAAAGCACCGGGACGCAAGGTTGGTGTGGAACTGGTTGTATCGTATCCGGGCATAATTATGATCGCCACCTTCGGAAGTTCCGAGGTGAAAACGAAAGGCTCGGCTGGTTGAGGTAGACCGGCCGCCTTCAACGAATCACTGACACTCAGAAAGGCATCCGTCGGACTTTTATCCGTGTCGGCATCCCGACAAACGACCAATGTCAGAATGTCTTCAAAACCATACCTTTTGACCAGCTCAAGAATGAAGCCTCGAAAATTGTCCTTTCCGTCAAACTCCATTGTTTGAACATCGTCAAGCCCATAATGATTCAACGCATAGTTAAAAAAACCGGAATCATCTTTCCCTTCGACCAGCATTAGTTTGGGCTTGATGATTTTCTTTTTTTCGGATTTCACTAGCGGATCTCCAGTTCCGATTCCAATGCCACCTGCATCTGCTTATAATCTGAAACATGGGGTATTGTAATTTCACCTTTCCTGGCCAGGCGAATATAGGCGAACGAATCCTGCTTGTCTGGCGGGACTGCCGTGTAGGCTGCCTCAATACACTCATAGCTATGCGTGGTGCCGATGATCTGGCAGTCAAATTCCTCCGCGGCTTTGAAAAGGGCTTTCCACACGTTCGGCAGAACAGAGTGATGGATCCCGGTTCCGATTTCGTCTACCAATACCGTGCCACCTTTAAGCGTGGCCAGGAAAAGAGATAAGGTAAGTAAACGCGACAGACCTTCTCCCATATAGAGTACGGGAATTTTTCGACCAATACCGATGTCTCCGTAGATCAGTTTGGTATCCTCAAGAACCACCACGGATAAGGACTTCAAATTCGGCTCAATAACCTTCAGAATTTCTATGATGGAATCTGTCTTCCCATCGATGTCCAGGATTCCGAAACGTTCCACATCGCCACTGCTTGTCCTAGAATCAAGGGATTGCATGGCGATCGGATAATCCTGTTGAACAGCCGCGCCCAGGTCCAGTTCAAGCCCTTTAGGGCCGATAAAGAAGCGGGAGATAAAAGGGACTTTGTCTCCTAACTGGTAATTCATTTCAAATGCTTGCATGTAAGTCGAACTTTGTTCCGCCAGGTTTAGCGTTACTCCATCTCTTTCACCCAACGGCCCGGTGGAAATAGTTCTAGGATATATTTCTAAGTATCTGTAACTTACTGATTCGGTTAATTTTTCCACTGATTCGTTTGATTCTTTTTCTGATTTGATCCTTGCAATTGATATTTCAATCTCTTCATCCATTTTATAATTGTGGAATAGTGGTCTCCATAGAGTATCCGGTCTTATAGCTATCTGATCCATTCCCCGGCGGATATGCAAGTGGGTAATCATGTGGAGATTATTTCGGTTGAATAGGGTAAAGATGGCCTCCAGGATGGTGGTCTTCCCGCAATTGTTTCTCCCACTGATCAAAGTGACCCGGCTCAGCCCTTCCGCATCAAGGCTTTTGAAGACCTTGAAATTTTTTATAGAGACACCTGTAATCATCGTTTATCCTCGCCAGGCCTGAGCATTACCAGGTTGATGGAACTTTCGGGATGTCAGGTCACCGCCCACCTATTGGTGACCAGTTTTGGTGGTCGGTGATCTGAGATGTTTTGAAGGCCGA
>JADFYC010000122.1 GCA_015233295.1 Deltaproteobacteria bacterium
ACCGAACAAAGCTGAAACCGCACCGGCGCGGGTATTTGCGGCCGCGGCGAACAGGCCGGGACCGGGCGCAGCTTGGGTATCGACGCCTGCAAGAGATATCAGGCCCATTTTGACACCCTCCTTTTTTGCTCCGCAACTGAGGCCGGGGATCTAGATCAAACCGGTCCCATCAAGGCGCAAGTGATCGGCGGCCTAAACAAGGCGAACCTCAGCCGAGGCAGATGTTACAGGTGCAATTAATTTGGAGGGTAACGGGATGGCGTGGGTCGGATTATTTTTGGTAAGAAATCTGACGGCCTTTTAACCCTCCGCTTTCACCACTGATGGATCGTGGAAGAAGCGGCCGGGTGAGGCGATAGGGCAGGAAAAGCATTGGCTATCGGATCAGGAACGCAACTTCCACAAACTACTGTGTGAGTCGCCCCTAGAGGGAGGCTGGCCTTCGTTTTCTTTCATAACTGCTGTCTCCTAAAAAGGTTACCTGATCGGGCCGAGAGGACATAAAAAAGCCCTTTCCCTCAGCCGTTGAGCAGAGAAAGGGTGAATGACGCCGGATGGAGACCTCTTGTTTATGAAAGAAAACGAAGGCTCCAACCAAACCCGGCTTCCCCACTCGTTCAAGCTTCAACACCGTGCACCGTAAGAGGTGTGATCGCCTCAGCCACCTTAGGTAAACCCTTAATCCGGGAGTGCCTGTTCTACCCTGATGCGCCGCATCTTTGGATGCTTTTGGGCAGTGGCCTGTGTGTGACACGGGAGCCTCGCCTACCGAGGATCGATCTTAATTTTTTTGGCCTGGCCGACCAAGCCTGATACTTTCATGATCTTGGTTAATTTAAACCCATACTTCACCTATGTCAATAGGAAAAGTGTGGAAGCCGTTATAAAAAATATGACCACGCCCAACCCATGGAAATAAAAGTAATAACAATGAGTATTAACGCGAGACCAAAAGGTTCCGCAGATTACCCAGATTAACGCAGATTGTTTATGGTTCAGGTTTCGGCAAGGGATGAGGGTTGTAAGATACGAGAGAATACTTCCGGGGAGAATGGCGCTGAGGGTTGGTTTTAGCCTTGATGCGGCGCAGGAAAAACCCTTCGGCAGTTTGGAAAGAAGTAAAACACCAGACCTGGCGGTGGAGCACTTTATCGCCGGCCCCACTTTCTTTGTAAACGCAAAACCGTCCTTCCTGTTTTTCGATCCACAAACGATAGAAGGCCCGTTTGGGACTACCTGAGGCGACCAGGTCGGCCCGTCTGATCTGACGTGGGGCAAGTAGCTGAAGTTGCACCATGCTGGTTGCTCGTTGCACGTTGCTGGGTTGCACGTCAATGTCATTAACTTAAGCCGGAGGAAAGTACGCAGTAAGATTTCTCGCTTCGCTCGAAATGACAAAGGGGACGCACGCAGCAAGTACTATCCTGAATGTACGGCACTTCTGTCATTTCGAGCGAAGCGAGGAATCTTATCACATCCAAGATGGTCAGGCCGTGCCTTAATTCAACAGCATTGGGGCAACGCCCTGGGAAATTCGGCACGTTAATTCTTCCTTAAATCTTAACCCACCTTTTATTCTACCAAATTTTCTAACCGAAAGAAAGCATTATCATGAATTCTAATTTTGGTTTTTTGGCATTTTTTCCTGGAGCGATCGCCTTGCCGTGAGGTGGAAAAGAACCACCTAATATTAACTGATTCTCAAAATTAGAATTGTTGCACGGCTGTTTTCTACTTGACAACCGAACCGCAGAAACATATAATAAATAGTGTTTTAGGTATATGATTATATAATTTTTATATAAAGATGGACCAGTTACCAACTCTTCACATATGTTAGTCCTTATTTAATGCTTACACCGATAGGTTATAGGGGTTTTTATGAGTAAGGGATGAAACAATGCCGGCAAAAAGCAATAGTTCAAACGAGAGCGGTGAGTTACGCAGGTTGGCGGAGGAAAAAGTCCTCAGCGTATTCCCAGATCCGGCCCAAGAAACGCTGTCTCCCGATGAGGTGCATCAGTTGCTCCAAGAACTGCGGGTGCATCAAATCGAGTTGGAGATGCAGAATTCGGAGCTGCGCCGAGCTCAGATCGAACTGGAAGAATCCAGGGCGCGGTACTTTGACCTGTACGATCTGGCTCCCATCGGGTACTTCACCGTAAGCGAAAAAGGGTTGATCCTGGAAACCAATCTCAAGGGCGCCGCCTTGTTTGACGCGGCCGGAAACGAACTGCTCAAGCAACCGCTGCACTGCTTTATTCTCCCTGAGGATCAGGACGTCTATTATCATCATCGCCGGAAGCTTTTCGAAACGGGTGAGCCTCAGGTGTCCGAGCTGAGAATAGTGCGCCGGGACGGGACTCAATTCTGGGTGCGGTTGGAGTCGACCCTGGCCAAAGATGCTGAAAACCGGAAGACCGTGTGTCACATCGTGTTCATCGACATCACAAAACGGAAGCAAATAGAAGAATATCAAGAAATGCTCTTGTCCTCATTACCGCATGTCACTCTGTTAATCCGGGGCAACGACAAAATCATAGTGGCCGCCAATAAGATCGCGTTACAAGCTGGAATTAAAGTTGGGGGGTATTGCTGGCGTGAGTTTTGCAAAGCTGAATATCTCTCTGAAGAGCATAAGAAAATCATAAAGGAGCTCCCGGAGATCGTTCCTCCTGAGCTTGGTGTTAAGTGCCTTTTTTGCCTAGGTGATGAATGCCTGACCGAAGCCCCGGAACAAAATGACCCGGAGGTTCATGCCTTTGGCAAGATTTGGGACACTTACTGGATTAAAGTTAGTGACGGCATCTATCTTCACTATGCGATTGATATTACCGAGCGCAACAATGCGGAGGAGGAAAGGAAAAAGCTTCAACTCGAGTTGGTCCAGGCCCAAAAAATGGAAGCCATCGGCACACTGGCGGGTGGCATCGCCCATGATTTCAATAACGTCTTGGGTAGCATCATCGGCTATGCAGAACTGGCTTTGATGGATGCGCCACCAGAAAGTGAACTCAAGGATGCTCTGGATCAAATCTATAAGGGAGGTAAAAGAGCGGCTGCTCTGGTTAAGCATATCCTAACCTTTAGCCGACAAGCCGCGCAGATGAGAAAACCTTTGCGAATAGGTCCGATCTTAAAGGAATGCCTGAAATTTTTGAGAGCCTCGCTGCCTTCCACCATTGAGATAGTCCAGCATATTTCCACAGAAGATAAGACCACGTTAGCCGATCCAACTCAGATTCACCAGATTATTATGAACCTGGGAACAAACGGCATGCATGCCATGCAGGATAAGGGCGGGTGTTTAACCGTCAAGTTAGAACAAGTTGAAATAACTTCCAAAGATTCTGTAGCTAATTGGGAATTGGAGAGCGGTCCTTACTTGAGGCTGACCGTGAGTGACACCGGAAAGGGCATGGAGCCTGAAATAATCGAACGTATTTTTGAGCCGTATTTTACCACCAAAGGCCTCGGTGAAGGCACAGGGTTGGGCTTGTCTGTGGTTCATGGGATAGTCCAGAGCCATAATGGTGCTGTCACCGTTTCTAGTGAACCGGGTAAAGGAACGGAATTTAACATTTATTTGCCTCAAACCAAGAACAGCATAGATGAAAATGAACATGCTGATATTCCTTTGGTCAAAGGAACAGGAAAAATTCTCTTAGTTGATGATGAGGAAGTTTTGGTTAATTCAGGAAAGTTAGTCTTGGAACGGTTAGGTTACGAAGTTCAACCATTTATCAGTAGCCTCGCGGCCCTTGAAGCGTTCCGGAGCCGACCTGATGACTTTGACCTGGTCATAACCGATCAGACCATGCCGGAAATGACAGGCATAAAATTAGCCGCAGAACTGATAACTATTAGACCTGAGTTACCTATCATCATATGCACTGGATTCAGCGCCAACCTGAGCCCTGAAATTGCGAAGCTGGCCGGGGTCAAGGCCTTAGTTATGAAGCCGATCATGCATGATGAACTATCAAAAATTATCAAAAATCTTCTTAAAGGTAATGAGAAAACAGATGGCTAAAATTCTTGTTGTTGATGATGACGAAAGTCTTCGGGAGATGCTTTGTCTTAGTCTGAGAAGAGCCGGTTTCGATGTCATCGAAGCATCCGATGGAAATCAGGCGACCAAACTGATTAAGAGGGAGTCGGTCGACCTGGTGATTACAGATATAATCATGCCGGATAAGGAAGGAATTCAATTAATCATTGAGTTGAGGGAAACTAAGCCTGAAATTAAGATCATTGCCATGTCCGGTGGCGGGGTAGTCTTGTCGGAATTGTATTTAGACATGGCTAAACGACTTGGAGCCGACCGGATTATTGCTAAACCGGTTTTCAGGGATGATTTGCTTAAAATGATTCGTGAACTATTGGGCGGCCGATAAAAACTATATCCCTTTGGGCGTTATTGCCTTTTTTATTCAACAAGATAATCCTTCTAAGCGAAAAACGGCGGCGGGTGGCAAAAGGAGGTTATTTCAGGAGGTAGCCGCTATCCCGGCCGAAACGGGTGATCCGGTGGTGCACCGACGGACTTGGGCCGGAGGGTTGGGCCGAAACATCTTGAACCGACCCCGTCCGGGGCGCCCGAGCCTCCCAATGGGAATCATCCTCCTCATCATTACAGCATTCCATGCTGATCAAAATGATCATCAAAATAAAGGCGATAATCCCGCTGATCAACCTCTTATCCATGTCGTCCTCATTTCGCCCTCATTACGATTTAGGTGCCTGCCTTATCTGAGCTGCTTCGTGCTCAGGCCAATGAAATCCAGACCGTTCCATTCTTGTTTTTCCATACTAATTTCATCATTTGCATATTCGACGGAGCATTTCAACGCCTGGTATTTATCCTCGGCCAAAACCAGAACCCAGTCCTCGCCGTAGATCCGCTTCAGGCCGCTCGTGTCTTTGATCAGGGTCTGGGAAAGCTGGATATCGTCCTCATTGGCCGGCCTGATTTCGCCCCCGCCAACACAAAATAATTCCATCGTCATCCTCTCTTTCTGTCCTTAAGGTCCGGGCCGTTAAAAGAAACGGCATGGTTTCCGGAGCCTGTAACCTACCGGATTCCCAGGGCGTTGCCCCAATACCGTTAAATTAAGGGTCCGACGTTAAGATTTCTCGCTTCGCTCGAAATGACAGGGAAGCTTCGCGCCAGAATGGCAGAGACACGGACCACCTGGAATGACAGGGAAGCTTCGCACCGGAATGGCAGAGACACGGACCACCTGGAATGGCAGGGAAGTGGACCACCTGGAATGACGATGTAAATTTGTCATTCCGAACGAATGTGAGGAATCTTATAACATCCGAAGATGGTCAGGCCGTGCTTTCCAACAGCCCTGGGCCGTCCGATGCCCCGCCAACATGCAACGAGTAACCGGCAGTTCACAACCCTCCCACCGAGTGCAGCAAAAACACCGTGGCCGATGCCCCCAAACAATAATAGCCGAATAGGGGCCAGCGACCCTTCTCCAGCCAGCTTGAAAGCCACTTGAGAGCCACCAGCCCGGCCAAAAAGGCAAAGACCATGCCCACCAGGCTGGGATAAAAGAGCTCCGTCAAATTGGTCGATTGGGACCAAAGCGCCCCGGCTCGGGCCTTCAACAACCGCAACACTTCACGGACGATGACCGGCGGGGTCAGGACGACGGCCAGGGCGAAACTGAAGTCCTCGGCCCGGGCTTTGGCCAGACCCAGGATCAATCCCGTGGAAATAGTGGCCCCGGATCGGGAAAACCCTCGAAAAGGGAGGCAGACACCCTGGACGGCCCCAATCCAGGCTGATTCCTTAAAGCCCAATCTCGCGGGCCCCCATGGCCGGCTTTTCCGCCGTCCGGCATAAATGATCAGGCATCCCACCGAGAACAGAGCGATCGAGATCAAGGTCATATTGCCGAAGATCAGCTCAATTTCCGCATGGGGCACATGCCGGAGAAAGACTTTCTCGATCACGAATTTAAGCGCCAGCCCTAAGACGCCGGTGAAAAAGGTGGCCACAATGACCAGCTTAGCAAAAGTCCAAAATTTTTCCAGAGATTGAAAGTAATTGAGCCGCCATGATTTCCAAAAATAAATCAGCACGGCAAACATAGTCCCGGTGTGGAGCATGACCAGGAGCAACGTCATCTCCGGGCTGACGGGATCAATCCCCATGAGTTTGGCTGTGACGATAACATGGGCTGAACTTGAAACCGGCAGAAGTTCTGCCGCGCCTTGGACAATTGCCAGAATCAGAATCTTTAAGAATGTCATGAAATTAGTCCTTTGATGCCGGTACCGGACATGATGGATTCCCTTCGGGATTGACCGTTAACAAGAAATCGCATGTGGTTGTCCTGTCTTAGGATGCCGGGAATTCTTGCCACAAGATCTTAAAAAATTTCCATTTCCCAGGGCTGTCTTCTCTTAGCGTATAGGTCGCCCGGCCGCCGGGCAGCTCATAAGTCAGGCCGTCGTCCTCAGTCCACCGCAATGACAAATCTTCCACGGCCACCGCACTCTTTCCTCCCGGCAGCACCCGGACGGTCATATTTTTTCGAGTTATCTTGTAATTATAAGTCGTTTTAGACAGAGTCCGGATCGGCTCCTGCAGTTCCGGCCACCTGAACCAAAGCTCTCCTATCCCGATATTGACCGCTTCTTTGTTCTGAGCCAGCAGACCGGACACAGCTTCCAAATTTTTAGCCGCCACGCCTTGATGCAGCCTGGCCACCAGGACCTTGACCAGGGCGGTTATCTTTTCTTTACTTAGCGTCCGGGGGCCCGGTTTAGTGCGTTGTTTGGCCCGCGCCGCGGAAGACCCGGCTCCCTCGGCCTGGGCAGGTTGATCCAGACACAATAAACCGGTTATGGCCACTAAGCCCAGAATAATAAAAATTGTTTCCAGCTTTTTCATGATGTCCTTGCTCAGGCTGAATGCGAAAATTACGAACTGGTTAGCGGGTGTATCTAAAATTATGCCAGGGAGAGGCAATACCGTTATGATTTCTTGCATCTACGGCCCAAACTTTACAACGTCCCGGTTGAGCCCCAATGAATTGAAACTCGTAACTTGTAACAGTTGCTCCAACCTCATGTTTAACTAATTGGATCCAGGCCCCGCCTTTGTATTCCACCAGGATGCGATACGCGACTGCGCCCGGCACGGCCGTCCAATTCATGACCGTCTTGCGCGGAAAATGGTTAAAAATTGCTCCATTAGTCGGTCTAAGAACCGCCGGTGCGGGCAGTCTCGGCGGCCCGGCAATACCCTGGGCGGTAAAAATCATAAGAAACATCATCGTCATTAGGGGTAAAAAAATCAGGGTCACCGGCTGTTTCATTTTTAACATGATCAATCCTCCTTGCTGGTTGCTCGTTTTTCGTTGACTTAAGGAAAAGCGTTCTGTTGATGATCGCTCCTCTAAAGCCCCAACGGGGCGCTCTAGGTTAGCCCAGGGTAGAGCCCTGGGAAATACAGCAGGTTACGTGTCGGCAGATGGTCAGGTGGTCGGCCAGCCCCCAAAGTCATTTCCTTTGAATGGAATATCCGGCTACGGCTGAAGCACGGATTCCCGGTGGTTTTATGTGACCATTAGATGGCATTTTGTGTTGTCGTTACCCATACCCAGGGCGTTGCCGCTGGGCTAACCTAGAACGCCCCGTTGGGGCTTAAGCGGAATGAACTATTCTAAAAACAGTCAGCACGATTGTCGTCCCCTTAAGTCAATGGCATTGAGGTACGGAGAAAAAAACACATGAATCAGGTAACCGGTAAGGAAAGTAAACCCATTGTCATTATCGGAGCCGGATTTACCGGCCTGGCCGCGGCATTTGAGCTCATAAAACGCGGCAAAAAGGTGACCATCTTAGAAAAAAGTAAATCTGTCGGTGGGTTGGCCGGCGGATTTGATCTAGATGGGGTGACGGTGGAACGATTTTATCACCACTGGTTCAAGAGCGACCAATACCTGATGGATTTGGTTAAAGACATCGGGCAAGAAGAAAACATCATCTTCCAGCCGACCAACACCGCTCTCTTATATGACAAAAAAATTTTTAGACTAAGCCGGCCGATTGACGTCTTAAGATTCACCCCGCTGGGTTTCCTGGACCGGATTCGGCTGGGGCTGCTCGTATTCAAGGTCCGGGCGGTCAAGGACTGGAAACAGTTGGAGTCGCTCACGGCGAAAGAGTGGCTTCTGGCCCTGTGCGGTCCAAAGGTGTATCAAATCGTCTGGGAGCCTCTGCTGGCCGGAAAGTTTGGGCCGTTTGCCGATCAGATTTCAGCGGTCTGGTTTTGGAACAAGCTGGTCTTGCGCGGCGGCAGCCGAGACGCGTATGGACGGGAGGTGCTGGCGTATTACCGCGGCGGGTTCGGGGCGTTGGCGGAAGCGATCACCGCTCATTTACGGGCCCAAGGGGCGGCCGTCTTAACGGGAGTATCCGCAGATGGGTTAAGGGTTAAGGATGGTCAGGTCACCGGGGTGGAAACCGGCGCCGGTATCCTGGACGCGGATGGACTTATAATTACCACCCCGTTACCCATTGCGGCCGATCTCCTGGCCCCCCATGTCCCGGCCGAGTATACGGCCAAACTGCGCCGGGTCCAGTACCTGGCCAATATCTGTCTGGTGCTGGTGCTGGATAAACCACTATCAGAAACCTATTGGCTCAACGTCAATGATTCTTCATTTCCATTTATCGGGATTATCGAACACACCAACTTTATCCCGCCGGAGGTATACGGATCCAGGCATATCGTTTATCTCTCAAAATATTTGCCCACATCCGACCGGCTTTATCAGATGAGCCAAAAAGAACTGGTTGATTTTACTATCCCTTATCTGGAAGAAATGTTTCCCTCTTTTAATCGCGGCGCGGTTTTGAAATCCTATGTCTGGCGCGCCGACCATGCCCAACCAATTGTAGAAAAACACTACTCGCTTCTTGTCCCGGAGGTTCGGACCCCGGTCAAACGCGTTTTTATCTCCACGATGGCCCAGGTTTATCCGGAGGACCGGGGCACGAATTACGCCATCCGCGACGGAAAGAATGTCGTAACTCAAATGGAAAACGATGGCGAATTAAGTTAACCTGAGTCCGGCGGGCAGGCGGGGCGATCAGCCTCAAGGCCATGATTAAATCAGTGGGGGAATTATAGATGCGGAAAATCCTGGTCAGGGACTCGGCCGTTATCACTTATAGCCATGAAAGATGTGCTGGGCCGTATAAAACACGGCCATGAAGTAGGCCGCGCTGGTCACGATAAAGTAGACACCCCGATAGATGAACACAACCTTTCTTTTTATGAACAACATCAAACCGCCAGCGATGACCGTGAGGACAACGGCGATGGCCATGAATTTTAAGATGTCCCACAGCCCGTTCATGTTAAGTCTCCAACTGATTGATGTTAAGAAGCTGATCACCGCCTTGTTGCTTAAGGACACCGGCGCCGAACTCCGCGTCCAGGGCTTCCTCTAATTCCTCATTGATAATCCACTGGCCGTTGGTGGTGATGTTGGTGCCGCCGTGGCCCCGAAGAAGGCAGCGGCATAATTGCCTTTCCCAATATTTCGGTCCAAATCGGTGATGACTTTTTGGATCGTATAATCGGAAAAGAACATATAATTGT
>JADFYC010000123.1:0-7851 GCA_015233295.1 Deltaproteobacteria bacterium
CTGGTGACACGGTGGAACCGATGAGCGCCTTTATGGCCTGTTATGACTTGGTCAAGCAGTCAGGACACAACCCGGCGCGACATTTTACGGCCATCACTGACATATCTAAAGGTCTGTTGAAGGAGATCGCTGACCGGGAAGGAATGGACACCTTTGTCGTTCCGGCCGGAGTGGGCGGGAGATGGTCGGTCATGTCGGATGTGGGTCTGGTCACCGCGGCGGCAGCCGGTATCGATATCTCGGCCATGCTGGCCGGAGCCCGGGCCATGGATCAGGCCTGTCAGGCAGCCGGTCCGGAGTCAAATCCTGCCTTGGCCTATGCCTTATTTCACCACATCCTGGACAAGAAATACGACAAAATCATTTCGGTCATCATGCCCTACGCCACCGCCTTGAAGTCACTGGGTGAATGGTACGTGCAACTGTTGGCCGAGAGTCTGGGTAAGAAGATTAACCGGCCAGGCCAGGTAGTTCACGAGGGCCGAACACCCATTCCGGCCGTGGGAACGACGGATATGCACGCTCAAACGCAACAGCACCGGGAAGGTAAAAATATCAGGGCATTAACTTTCATTCAGGTGGCTGATTTCGGCCCCGGAGAAGTAATTTTACCCGATGGGTTCAAGGACGTGCCGCAACTCGGTTACTTGTGTGGTCACCCCATGAGCCGCTCTCTGAATGCTGCATTGACTGCCAATGAGGCTTCCCTGGCCGAAGCAGGTCGACCCAATTGCCGCTTGTCCATTCCGGCGTTGACTCCCTATACCCTGGGTCAGTTCTTTTTTTTCTTTGAGATGGCCACAGCCTTTGAAGGGGAGCTGCTGAATGTTAACGCCTATGATCAACCCGGCGTGGAGGCTTACAAAAAAATTATGAAACAGATACTTAAACCATAGTCGGACGGTTCGTTTTTCTACATCACGCGCAGGTCGGAATCTTCAACGGTCGCCTGGAACCATGCCATCAGGAATATTGATCACCATCATCTATATTACAGTGCTGACCTTTTCCGCTCTGTACGCGCCTCAACCGCTGTTACATGTCTTGCATCGGGAGTTTGGGGTCGGCGAGGCAACGGCCTCCTTGCTGATTACCGTGACCATGCTGCCCCTCAGCCTGGCCCCGATGGTTTATGGTCTGCTGCTGGAGAACTACTCGGCCAAAAGGATTATGGTGGTGGCCGTTTCTTTCCTGGCCGGCAGCGAACTGGGTATCTATTGGTCCAATTCGTTTACCCAATTACTGATGATCCGGTTTTTCCAGGGGATGGCCCTTCCCGCGCTTATGACTTCGCTCATGACCTATGTGTCGTCGTACAGCACCGGGCGTTATATCCAGTCGGCCATGGCCACGTATATTGCGGCGACCATATTCGGCGGTTTCTTCGGTCGGCTCGTCTCCGGGTTCGTCTCCAGCCATTTGGGTTGGCGCTACTCTTTTCTTACCCTTTTCTTAGCCTTTGCCGTGGCTCTGATTCCACTGAGCCGACTTAAAGCAGAGACGCGGGCAAAGTTCTTAAGACCCAGGTTGGCAGACTTTTCTGAGGTGTTGCGTGCTCCCGGATTTTTCCGGGTCTATGTGGTGATATTTTTTTCCTTCTTCGTCTTTGCCTCGTTACTGAATTTTCTGCCTTTTCGGTTGAATGAATTAACCGGTCAGCCATCGGAATTCCGCATCGCTCTGATGTACTCCGGCTACCTTATGGGTATGGTCATATCCCTCAATTCTATGCGGATCATCCGGATCCTGGGTGATGAACACCGGGCCATTCGGGCCGGTCTATGGTGTTACCTGGCTGCGACACTACTGTTCCTTTCAACTATCCCCCAGGTGCTCTTTGCGGCCATGTTTTTATTCTGCGCCGGCATGTTTCTGGTCCATGCCGTGGCCCCTGGTCTGTTAAACAGGCAGATACAAAGCAAAAGAGGTCTGGTTAACGGCCTGTATATTTCTTTTTACTATGCCGGCGGGACACTGGGTTCCTATTTCCCCGGCATGATCTACCAACGATTTGGGTGGACGATCTATATCTTATTTCTGGCCGCGGCTTTGGGATTAAACATATACATCGCCCTTAGTCTTAAGGAATGTCAGGGTGGCGTCAGCAGGGCGGGCAGATGAAACGGTTCAGGTGGGGCATTTGTTTTTTCACGGTTGTCACGGCCCGACAAGAGGCTGGGGTTCTTCGAACGGGGAGTCATCAGGTGAGTCAGTTTTGTCGACATGTTTTGACCTGGGCAGGTACCGTTCCCGTTCACTCAACAGACACCCACAGTATTGTTGCCGATACAGGCCTAGTTCATGGGACTTTTCGATACCTTCTTTCCAACCTTCCCGAAAATCGCGATAAAGGAATTTGACGCCGATTTTCTTGGCCGATTCTTCGGCTAACTGAATGATCAGATCGTGTTTCTGCTGCTTACTGTATAACAGGGTAGTGGTCCAATAATCAAACTTGCCGCGCTTAGCCAGACGCGCCGAGGCTTCGAGTCGACGCTGATAGCAGAAAAGACATCTCTGCTCTTCTCGAAAAGCCACATTTCTAAAGAACTCCGCTACGTCATAATCTTCCTGATAAATGACCCGCAACTGCATCTTATCGGCCAAGACCTGAACCGTGTCTCGCCTCTTCTTAAATTCGGCGTAGGGATGGATGTTGGGGTTAAAAAAGTAGCCGAATAACTCAAACTCTTCGGCCTGTAACACCTTCACCGGGTAGCAGGCGCACGGGGCGCAACATATATGTAACAAAACCTTCATGTTCATTGCAAATTATTCGACTGGGGCGGGAGCGTGATCTGCTTTAAAGCCCAAACAGCAAAACAAGTGGTTTGGACGTTCTTCTTGGGAATCTTATTGAATTGGATGGGAGTGTCACTTATATAAGCGCCGTCCGGTTGTTGTGTGGCGCAGAGATAGGACAAGGCGTCATCCACCGACTTGGATCCGGTGTGTTTACCCGCGACCGTTAAAGCAAGAAGGACATAGGCCGTTATTTCCGGGTCTGCCGAACCCGATGGTCCCATTCCGAAGCCGCCGTTGATGTCTTTTTTGCTTCGCATCATCCAGTCGATGCCCTGCATCACGATGGGGTCGGATGACTGTAGTCCTGCGGAGCAAAGGGCGTTAACCACCCATGACGTGGCCACAGATAAGGATTCGCCGCCTTTGGGGATACTCCACCCGCCGTCTTTGTTCCGGACAGTCATGAGGTTCTCCAGGGCCCGCTTGATGGGTTGATCGTCCGCTTTCATCCCAGAGGCCAGAAAAGCTTTAACGGCTATGGCCGTATAATGTGATAGTGATGGTCCCTGATCCTTTATCCTGGGAAAACCACCGTCACTCTGCTGACATTGTTTCAACCAGGCCACGGCCCGGGACACAGACTGCTTGCCGGTATCCAATTGGGCCAGGGTAATGACGGCAAAAGCCGTATGGGCGGAATTGTTGTTCCAACTGCCGTCGTTTTTCTGATCAGTCAGGAGAAACGATATTCCGTTTCGCACCGCATCGCTTTTAGCCAGGCCGCAAAGAGCCAGACTGTGAATCGCCCAAGACGTGGTTTCAGCTTCACTCACGGGAGATTCCATGACCCGCGGCCATCCCCCGTCTTTGCCTTGAGCCTTCAAAATATATCCGACCGCTTTATTGATGGTTTCATGAACATCGTTCTTGGCTGCAGCCGGGGCAATAAACACGGCCAAGATCAGGGTGGTGATGAGTAGAGCGATGGCGGTGAAGCTGCTATTCCTGATTTTCATAGTTGGCTCCTTAAGGCTTGAAGAAAAGCGACCGCTAAGGGCCGATTGCTCACGGAGAAAGGATTTTGTCGCGTCCGACGTCACCAGTCCCGGCCCTTTTTTACTAAAGACAGCCTAGGCTTACTTCTTGTCAATCAATCTGACCGGGCATTGGTTGGTTTCGGTGATACCTTGGGAGATGACCAGCTTTTTTCCTATTTTTCGCCCATCTTCTAGAACAGTTCGATCATAGCTGGCCGCCCTCCTGGATGACTTGACGATATGAGGATACCTGCGGGCGGCATAGGCTAGAAGCAACGGATCTTCGACCTTGACTAAACCACGTTCAACGTTCAATTTCCCTTTGAGTTGTTCTTTCGTCTGTAACTTGGAACGAAAACCCTCCACAATACCCACGGCAAAGTCGGATTCACGATGGCGATTCAATCCCTTGCCTTGATTATATTGACGCCATTGGGATCGGATGAAGTGCCACACGAAGTCATGTACGTAACCGGCGATTTTTACATTTTCCGGGGTCCCGCTGATTTCCAGGACTCGTCCCAGTTTGCCCTTTTCCAACACGTAGCTGGCCGCCCAAAGACAGTAGATGAAATAAAAATCCTGCAGGAGATGAGCCAGCCGATAGTCTTCGCGGCGATGGCGTAGCACGGGTTGACCCACAAAAACGGTTACGAAATTTCGGGAACTCTGGTGAGACAACAGGTCTAAGTTATACCTGGTCAAGAGTTCATGCGCCTTAGCCATGGCTGATTCGGCTTCGTGTTGATTTCGGCTCTCCGCCAGGGCCATGAGTTTCTTTACTCTGACCATGATTTTATCTTCCGGGCTTGATGATTCCGATTCGGCGCGCCCATCTAGCGGCTGGTATCTTTCCGAAGCCTTGGGGTCAGCCTGGAGCAATAGACAGGCCCGCTGGAAGGTGGGACCATGAGGAGGCTCATCGTACTTGCCCAGCACCTCTTCGGCCAATTGGTGAGCTATTTCGTGCCGTAATACCTCACGCACGGCTTCCCAAGAATGATTGAAAACAAGATTCCGGTTTAAGCAAATCTCACGCTTCGCCCCGGCCCAGTGTCCCCATTTATGGTTCATATCTTTAAGACTGAATAACGGTCTGCGCATCAAACCCTGGTAGGTCTTGGGGAGCGCCCATTGGGCAATATCCCATTCACAGGCCAGCCCGTGGAGAATGCGTTGTTCCAATTGCTCTTGAAAATATATTTTATTTTCTTTTTGAGTTACCATCGCTGGTTCTATATAATAGAAACTATTTTAGAGAATAGGGGCGTCTGGAGCGTCGTTGTCTTCGTCTTCCGCTTTCGGCCTGAATCAAGTGCCGATATACCGCCCCGGTCGGTTCCGGCCCGTTCAAATTGCTCGACGGATTTGGCCATAGCTGTGAGGATAGCGAAGCTGATTATTATACTGAATAGATGAGGCCATGTCAATCATTTGATTCTGATTATAACTATTTTATCTAATTAATATAATGTATTAACTATAATTTTTTTGTCGCCGACCCGCCCAGATCCACGATTAACCATCAACGAGTAGCCGGCAACTGAGCGTTGGGAACGCCCGGGAAGCCCGGTTGATTCTATTCGGAATCGAAAATTTACTATAGGTTTAAGAAGATGCCTGCCTTATGTTTTTTATTGTGCGCTTCGCTGTTTTGCGCGATATAATGCTCCCGAGGGCTTCTCTCCAGTCCAGGCTGGATATGATTTGGTTAACTCCCGGCTTGGGCCGGCCTGAGGTACCGCGAGCCAATATGTAGAAAGGTCAAGAGCATGGGCGAGAGACAGACGGAAGGATATGTTGCTTCGAACGGCGACCTGTTGTCCCGAGAATATATTGCTGTGCGTAGTCAATTAGTGAATGCCGGGCTGATCGCTTGTGCGTTATTCGGCCTTCCTACCTTGTGGGCTTCTTTATACCGGGCCAGGGATATTGGGTGGCAACCCCTCATGCTGATCCACATCGGCACCTACCTGGTCATTCTTGGAACCTTATTTCTCCGGCGTCGCTTAAGCTTTCAGAGCAGAGCTTTTGTCTTTCTGGCCATACTTTTCCTGGCGGGCGCGGCCAGCGTGCTCACCTGGGGACTTATCGGCATGGGGGTAATCGTTTTAATTACGTGGAGTGTTCTGACGGCCATTCTTTATGGTTTGAGGGCCGGCCTGGCCGCAGTGGCCTCCAGTATGGTCGTCACGACGGTGACAGGTATGGGAATAACCTTGGGGCTGTTTTCTTTCCCGTTTAATGCCAATGTTTATGCAACGGCTCCTTCCTCCTGGATTATGGTGACCATTGGGGTTGGACTCCTGGGTTCGATGATGGTCGCCAGCCTGGGAAGGTTCCATACGTCATTGATCGATTCAATTCATACCCTAAATAGAAACATGGATGAGTTACACCAGGCAAACGAAAGATTGGTAAATGAAATTAAAGCTCGGGAACGGGTGGAGAAGTCTCTTGTAGAGAGTAAGCAGCGATACCGTTCACTTTTTGAATATCATCCAGATGGGGTATGTTCATTTGATCTAATGGGCAAATTTATTTCAGTAAATGCCGGTATGGAAAAACTCACCGGGTATCGCTCCGAAGACCTGGTTCGAATGAGTTTTTTTGATATTCTGGCCGCAATGGAAATGAAAAGAGTAGAAGCACATTTTCAGAAAGTCGTAAATGGTACGCCGCAGAAATTCCAGGCTACCGGTATTAGGAAGGACCAGAGCCGATTCGATGCTAATATCACAATTATCCCTATTGTGGTTGATCATAACATTGTAGGTGTTTACGGCATTTGCAAAGATATCACGGATAGCCGCCGAGCCGAAGAGGCGTTGAAGAGCAGCGAATCCAAATTGGCCCGGGCCTCTTATATGGCCCACGTAGGTCATTGGGATTGGAATCTTCGGACCGGAGAAATCCATTGGTCGGACGAAGTATACCGGATTTTTGGCTATGAACCCAAGTCGATCAACCCCACCTACGCCATATTCTTCCAAACCATCCATCCTGATGATCTGGAAAGAGTCAAGACGGCAATTGAACCTAAGCGAAGAGACGAAACACCATGTGACATCGAGTTTCGTTTTTTCCGGCAGGATGGGACCATGGGTTATGGCCATGTCCTGGGTGAAAGTGTAATAGACGAGGCCCAACCCATTCGGGTAACCGGATCCTTGCAAGATATATCCAATCTGCGACGGGCCGAAGAAGCCAGAAAAAAATTAGAATTTCAGCTTATTCAAGCCCAAAAAATGGAAGCCATAGGCACCCTGGCAGGTGGGATCTCCCACGACTTCAATAACATATTATCTACTATTATCGGTTACACCGAGATGACGCGAGACGATCTGATTACGACTCCCCATGCCCAAGACCTGGACCAGGTACTAAAAGCTGCTTATCGGGCGCGGGATTTGGTGAAACAGATTCTCATGTTCAGTCGAATGCGAAACCAACAAGACGCTCTGGTGCCGGTTGAGATCGCTCCGGTCGTTAAAGAAGCGCTCAAATTCCTCAGGGCGTCCCTCCCCAGCACCATTGAGATTCGCCAAAAAATTACCGTCGAAGATGGGCTTGCCTTGGCCGACCCAACGCAGATTCACCAGATAGTGGTCAATCTTTGTACCAATGCCGCACACGCTATGCGGGAGAGAGGCGGGATACTTGAAATCGGTTTGAAAAAAGTAGATTTTTACTCGGAAACGATAACCGGATACCCAGAACTGAAACCAGGGTCATATCTGAAGTTGACTGTCAGCGATACCGGGCACGGGATGAATACGGCAACTATGGAACGTATTTTCGACCCCTATTTTACGACCAAGTCCGTGGGGGAAGGGAGCGGTTTCGGGTTGGCTGTGGTCCATGGAATCGTTAAGCGCCATAATGGTACCATCGCGGTTTATAGTGAACCGAGACAGGGAGCGACCTTCCATATCTATTTACCCCGAGCCAATGAAGGGTTGGAAGCAACCGACGGCCTGCCTCAAGCTGTTCCCAGCGGCACCGAACGGATTCTTTTCGTCGATGATGAAGAACCGTTAACCGACATGAGTAAAAGGATGTTGGAACA
>JADFYC010000123.1:7912-9617 GCA_015233295.1 Deltaproteobacteria bacterium
GGCTGTTTTTCAGGCTCAACCCGATCAATTTGACCTGGTCATGACCGACTACACCATGCCCCAGATGACGGGAGTGGATCTGGCCAGAGAGGTGTTGATGATTCGACCGGATATGCCGATCATTCTTTGTACTGGATTTAGCGAGATGATATCGGAAGAAAAGGCTAAGGCTTTAGGGATTCTTGAATTTGTGATGAAGCCTTTAAATAGAAGTGACACGGCTCAAGTCATTAGAAGAGTTTTAGATCGGCGATAAAATCCAGATATTGAATTAAGAGTGCGGCCTGACCATCTTCGGATGTGATAAGATTCCTCGCTTCGCTCGGAATGACAAGGCGTCGCTCAGAATAACAAAGTTACATCGTCATTCCGACTGGTCTGCTTCTCTGTCATTTCGGTACGAAGCGAGAAATCTTAACGTCGTTGCCTTAATTCAACCGGAGTCTCTCAGCGGCCGGAACCAACTTAACTCGGGGTGGTTTTTTCTGTTTTTTCATCTCGTTTCTTCACCTTGTCGGCAAACTCGGGGTAATATGTGTCCAGGCATTCGGGACAAATACTGTGGCTGAATTGGGCTTCGGAATAGCGGGCGATATATGCCTCCACCTGTTGCCAGTATCCCGCATCATCCCGAATTCTTTTGCAATGGGAACAGATGGGGATCAAGCCGGTGAGTTGTTTGACCTGGGTCAGGGCATCCTTCAATCTGGCGATTAATTCATTTTGCAAATCCTTGGACTTTTTGAGCTCCAGATGAGTCCGGACTCGGGCCAGAAGTTCCGGGGTACTAAAAGGCTTAGTCAAGTAATCCACAGCGCCCAGTTCAAAGCCCTTAACAATATCCTCAGATTCGCTTTTGGCCGTCAAAAAAATTATCGGAATATCCGCGGTGCGATCATCACTCTTCAAAATTCTACAAACTTCAAATCCATCCACCTCAGGCATGACTACATCAAGTAGAATCAAGTCTGGAGTCACGTTTTCGGTCAAGGAGAGAGCCTGTCGACCATTCGTGGCTACGGCGATTTGATAATTCTCCTGGCTCAAGATATTCCCTAATACCTGGAGATTCATGGGGACATCGTCCACAATTAAGATTAAGGATTTTCTTTCGTTCTTTTTTTCCTGACGGCCATTCATTGGCGCCTCCCAACGGCCTGTGACCTATAGTAGAGATCGAATGGTAGATTGAGCAGACCTGGCCTGAACCTAGGCATCCGCTCTTGCCGACATATCATTCAAAGATAAAATCCGGCTAAGGACTTCTGGTATTCATGTGGCCGCCCCATTTTATAGTCACGGTGATACCGGCTATTCGTCTTGGGATTATAGCCTAACTATCCCTATGGGAGCAACAAGAATAAGAACATTTATTAGGGGTCACTATAACTGCTTAGGTAGACTTGTATTTTTTGTCTCGGGTAATGACAAGCGTCAGCCCTAAACAGTCACCTTTCAGCTAACAGCAAGGTATTCGTGCATTTCCTTCACCTCGTTGACTGCTACACCGAGACCACTAATTAAATGTGTTATTATATTGCTGAGTGCGGTAAGTCGACTGCTGACCCCTACGAGCTTTAAACGACAAGATTTGTTGCCCGAGCGCAAACCCCAGACATAGATTTGCAACCGAAGTTGCCTTGACTGGTTGAGTCAAACAATATATTAAGAGCTATACTTGACAAGGTCATAATTGACGCTTCTG
>JADFYC010000124.1:0-477 GCA_015233295.1 Deltaproteobacteria bacterium
CTGGGCGGCTGGTAAGTTTGTGGGCGATGCGGTTGCGGCCTTTATCAAGAGGAGTGGCATAGACACTAAGGTTAAACACAAGACCCTGATTATTCCTGGGTACGCCGCGTCCATTAGTGGAGATTTGGAAGAGGAATTGCCTGGGTGGAGTGTTCAGATAGGCCCGCGTGAGGCAGCCCATATCACCAAGTTTCTTAAAACTTGGAAAGCCTAACCACATTCGGAGGATAGAGCCCTATGAAAATGATTGGTGAGAGCCTCAACGTAATCAACAAGAAGATCGGGCAGGCGTATAAAGACAGAGATCCCGGCCCCATCCAGTTATAAGCGCCGCAAAGACCGGTTCTTTCAGGGCTGACCATACAGACGTGAGTCGGAGCAAAGCTCTGGCACAGCGTGCAAGAGTAGTAAGTCTCGACGGCTTCGTCAGTCATCGTCTCCACCCGTTGATCACGGGTCTGGTAGATTCTCCGAGCG
>JADFYC010000124.1:614-9562 GCA_015233295.1 Deltaproteobacteria bacterium
CCCGGAAGGCCTGCCCAGGGATGAAAACGAGCGCGGCGCTCTGTGTGCCGAATTAATCTATGCCATGAATTCCGCCGGCATTGCCAACGAAAAAATACTGGTTGACGGGATTGTTACTCCGGTGAATATTCAACAGCCGCAGTTGATCAGCTTAATGAACTTCATGATGATGTTGCAGGATCTGGCTCCCGGGGCCAAGTCAACTTGCGGGCTGTCCAATATCTCCAATGGACCACCTGATAACCTTCGCCCCATCCTTAACCAGACCTATATGGTTATGTTGGAGCGCTACGGGATGTGGTCAGTCATCGCCGATGTTAAAGACCAGAAGATCGTGTCGATTGGTAATGGCGAAAGACCGGACATTGTCGAGCTTATCCACAAAACCATGGATGAAGAGCCTATTGACGCGGCTTCCTTGTCCAAAGAATTACAAGAGTACTATAAGACCGTTCGGGTCATTATGGGCTTCAGCCTGTACTCAGACTCGTGGTTAGAGGTCTAACAGGTCGATTGTTTCAGCAGCCGGGGTCTTTCCCCGGCTTTTTTTTTGAAATCATGTCCAACATATTGTTAATTAGAGATATTTGGGACATGTTCCACGTGGAACATTTTTTGGGCCAGTCGCACGTCGGCAAAAGGACAGGAACACAAATTTCCAATGGGGACGAGAAGACCGGCCAGATAAGCGCCCGGCCGGGCCCAGCTCTGTCCCTGATTACGGCCTGGCGGTCGTCCTCAAAAGAAACCGTAACAGACCCCAAAAAAAACGACAATTTTAGTCTTGCTAAATGTAACTGGTCACGGATGTTGAATTCGATGAATAAGAATGACAATATGTCATCGTCGATCTGGGCCACGATGACCCAATACTCCATCAAGTGGCTGGCAGAGTTGCTTAACCTGGCCTTTCCCCCCAGGTGTCCGGCATGTCTTTCGACCTGGAGACATCCAGGTTTGAGGGCCGACTTCCTTTGCCCTGATTGCCTCGATGACCTTAATCCAATTGTAGGACCAATATGCCTCGATTGCGGTTCACCCTTCGGCTGCGGCGAGCAGTATGATCACCTGTGCGGAGAATGTCTGGTGTCGCCAAAAAGATGCCGACCAATAAGATGTGTGCTTGAATACCAGGGCCTGATTAGGGAGGCCATCAATAGGTTCAAATATGGTAAGGATATCTCATTGGCCCAACCACTCGGTCGAATACTGGGAATAGGCCTCCTGGTTCATTTCGGGCTGGCGGAAGTAGATGTGATTATCCCCGTCCCCCTCCACATTAATCGGCTTAGGGAGCGTCAGTTTAATCAGTCTTATCTACTAGCCGGATATGCTGCCGGATACGCAGGACTTAATGAGGTGCCTCTGCTTTGGCCGGCCTTGAAAAAGATAAGAACCACCTCCAACCAGGCGGGACTGGACGCATGGGCCAGGCGGCGTAACGTCAGGGGAGCATTTCAGGTGCCGGAGAAATGGCAGCAGCAGATCAGAGGGAAGAGGATAATCCTGATCGATGATGTTTGCACTACCGGTTCGACTTTGGACGAATGTGCAGGAACTCTGCTAACTGCCGGAGCAGCCGTTGTTTCTGGCCTGAGTTTATGTCGAACCATGGACCGGGATGACCGGTCGGCGGACCTGGGTATTTCATGATTGCGGTCCTTTGTCCAGGATGATATAGTTTTTTTTCAAGTATAATGAAGAGAAAAAATGAGAGCACCTGTTGCTGGTTGTTTGTTACTTGTTACTCGTTGAAGATAACCTGCAACAAACAAAGAGTAACAGCAACCACGTCTCCTCGAAAAGGGACGATTGTGACCGTTCGAGGTATAGGAGGTCTCACCATGCTAAAGTTCCTGCATGCGGCAGATATTCACCTGGATAGTCCTTTGCGAGGGCTGGAAAAATACGAAGGCGCCCCTCTGGAGGCAATGCGGAAGGCGACTCAAAGAGCACTCCGGAACATGGTTGATCTGGCCATATCTGAGGAAGTCAAATTCATACTAATTTCAGGAGACCTGTACGACGGAGACTGGAGAGATTATCGAACTGGACTGCTGTTTGCCAAAGAAATGTCCCGGTTGCGGGAAGCCGGTATAAATGTATTTATCGTTTTCGGCAATCATGATGCCGCCAGTCAGATCACTAAGAGGCTGGATAACATGCCCAAGAATGTATTCCATTTTCCAATCAAGGCGCCGGATTCAATTATCTTGGAGGACCAAGGCGTGGTCATCCACGGCCGAGGGTTTCCGACCCGAGCGGTGACAGAGGATCTGTCCGCAGCCTACCCGGAGGCGGTCCCGGGACTATACAATATCGGGATGCTTCATTCCTGCGCCACAGGGCGCGAAGGGCACGAACCCTACGCTCCATGCTCCATCGATAAATTGCTATCTAAACATTACCATTATTGGGCCCTGGGTCACGTCCATAAACGAGAAATCTTGCATCAGGACCCCTGGATTGTATTTCCGGGAAATATTCAAGGACGGCATATTCGTGAGACAGGCCCCAAGGGATGCACCCTGGTCACAGTAGAAGGAAGTCACACGGTATCGGTGGAACCAAAATCTCTTGAGGCCCTGCGTTGGGAGATGAGCGAAATCGATTGCACCGACACAACCAATCCAGATGAGGTAATGGAATTAATAGGCAGAGATGTCCTGAGGAAATCGGAAAAATGCGACGATATCCCTCTAGTCGTCAGGATAGTTCTTTCGGGGATTAGCCAGGTCCATCAAGAACTGTCTATCAACCCGGAAAAGTGGACGAGCGAAATAAGAGCAAGAGTAACAGATGAGACGGGTGGCCGGGTTGGGATAGAAAAAATAAGGATAAACACCAGGCCGGCAAATGAAAGTGACAGATCGTCCGAGATCAAAGGACCGCTCTGGTCACTGCTGACCAGCCTTAGGAGTTTGAAGGAATCTCAAGTAGTGGGGCAGGGGCTGACCGAAAATGAAATGGAATTAAGAGAAATGGTTTCAGACGATTTGACCAGGCTAAAGGCTAGATTACCCATTGAAATGCGCACAGAAGGCGGAGAAGTTGGTTTGGATAGTAACGAAACTTTTAAAGAGGCGCTGCAGGCTGCCGGCAATATGCTCCTTTCGATGTTAAGCTCCAAGAGGGATGAAAAATGAGACTACTTGAGCTTAGTTTGCTGGCTTATGGGCCGTTCACCGGCGCCTTGGTTGATTTATCAGAGGGAAAAGAAGGGCTGCATATAATTTATGGCCCCAATGAGGCCGGAAAAAGTGCCGCCTTGCGGGCCATTGAATCCCTCTTCTTCGGTGTTCCCGGTCAAACAGCCGACAATTTTATTCATGACAACACCAGGCTAAGAATTGGGGCAACCATCCAAAGAACAGATAAAACCAAACTGAAATTATTCCGACGAAAAGGAACAAAGAACACCTTACTTGATGCCGATGAACGACCGTTGCCGGACGCGGAATTGAGCGCGTGTCTGGGTGGAGTGACTCGAGAAATTTATACTACCATGTTCGGATTGAGCCACCAGACCTTAATAGACGGAGGCAAATTGTTATTGACCGGAGGCGGTGCGCTGGGTGAAAGTATCTTTGCCGCGAGCATGGGAATATCCAACCTGCGAAACATTATGCAAGGACTCCAGCAGGAAGCCGAAACTATCTTTATGCCGGGAGGGAGAAAGAAGCTAATAAATTCCCTGATCAGTGATTACACGGACATAAAGAAGAAAATACATGCCCGTTCGTTGTCCAGCCGAGATTGGGGAACCTACGAGAATTCGCTTAAGGAAGCGAAACTGTCACACGATAAAGTCCGATCTGATCTGAGCAAGTTGCAAATAAAAGAAAAAAGAATGGCGCGCTTGTTAGAAGCTCTTCCGGTCACAAACGAAAGGCAGGAGTATGTATCTCGCCTGGAAAATTTGGAAAATGTCCCGCTCTTACCTGTGATGTTTGCCACCGAGCGGGCTAAATTGGTCAGTCAGATGGACAGAGCTAGAACAGACCTGATAAGAGCCGGGCACGAATTAGAAAAGATAGAGAGCCATCTCCAAATCTTGGCTATTCCCGAAAACCTGCTCACCCAGGGTAGCCAGGTCACGGAAATCTATAAACGATTGGGAAGTAATACTAAGGCCCGCCTGGATCTGCCAGGCCTGGAGGGAGCCTGGAAAAGACTCCGATCGGATCAAACCCGGATTCTTATGGAGTTGCGGCCTGACTTGACTCTGGATGAAGTCCACCGACTCCGCTTGACCGAGACCCAGCGGCTAAACATCCTGGACCTGGGCGCCAGGTGCCAGGCCATCCAGGATGAGCAGATGAAGGCTACCCAGGCGTTGGAAGAACTGGAAGCTAACCTGGAGGAGGCTGGGGCGCGGTTAACCAGACTTGAGGCCCCCAAGAATCTGAGCAGGCTAAGGACGGCCATTCGTCTGGCGCAAAAGCAGGGGGACTTGGAGGAAAAGAGGAGAAATCTTCAAACCAGACTCGATAATGAAGAGAAACACGGACTGATTGAATTCCAGGCCCTGCCAATGAGGCCGGCCACCTTGGAAGAACTTGAGTCTCTGCCGGCGCCGTCTCAGGAAACTGTAGAACGGTTTAGATCAGAATTTGAAGAAAAAGCGGGTTCTCTCAGGAATTTGAATGAAAAGAGCAAGGAAAAGAGAGAAGAAGCCGAGAAAGCAGGCCGGAAGGTAAAGGCGTTACACCTGGCCGGTGAAGTGCCAACCGAGCAAGAATTGTCCTTGATCAGAGAACGGAGGGACAAGGGATGGAACCTGGTCCGTCGGGCCTGGCTAAACAAAGAGGATGTCACGGAAGAGGCTCAAGCCCTTGATCCCGCCGTGCCCCTCCCGGATTTCTACGAGAAAAGTGTCATCGGAGCAGACACGGTGGCCGACCGACTTCGCCGAGAAGCCCAACGGGTGGAACAGTTGGCCCAACTTTTGGCCACCATTGATCAATGCCGGGAAAAATTGCAGGAGCTGGACCAGGTCATCCAAAAAATAGGTCAAGACAGGAAAACGCAAGAGAAAAACTGGGCAGAGATTTGGCAGGCAGTTGGAGTTAAACCTGGGCCGCCAAGGGAAATGATGTCCTGGCTGAAGCAGCGGGAGAAATTGGTCGAACGCTCTAAAAGGATCAGGGAGTACCGCCTGGAGGCCGAGGGGATAGATAATCTAATCCAAGAGCACGTTAAGTCTTTGACCACCTGTCTGGCCGAGTTGGGAGAGGTACTGCCGCCCGAAAAAATATCTCTGATCGCTATCCTGGATAGTAGTCAGGATTATCTGGTGGAGAAGGAAAAATTAGCCGCTGACCGGGAGAACCTGAGCAAGGAGATGCGGAGTCTTCAAAAGAGAGTCGGGGAGGCTGCGAGGCGGAAACATCAGGCTGAAGCCAGACTGGCGGAATGGAAGGAATTATGGATAAGTTCGCTAACCAACCTGGGATTGCCGGCCACGACCAGCCCACATCAGGCTCATTCGTTCATCAACAAGACACAGGAGCTATTTGAGAAGATAGATAAGGCCAAAGAACTGGAAGAGAGAGTCGCGGGGATAAAGGATGATGAGACTAAGTTCAATACCGACGTTCTGACCTTGCTGGGGCAGGTCGCCCCGGATTTGCTGGGTCGGTCCACCGCCGGTGCTTGCGAGGAACTGAATGGGAGATTAAATAAGGCCCGTGAGGATAAGGCGACACAAAAAGAGCTGGCCAGACAAAAACAGGAGAAAACTGCAACGATCTTCCGGGCTGAAGGCACCATAGAAGAAGTGACGGGCAGGCTGACGGAGATGTGTCGAAAGGCCGGGTGTTCTTCGCCTGAACAACTGGAAGAGATAGAAGAAAAATCTACTTTGAAAAAGAAAATAGAGGATCGGATCCAGCAACTCGACCAAGAACTACGACGAATCTCGCGCGGTGGAGGGATGACCACGGAGGAACTGGTAGCTCAGGCCGGAGGACTGGACCCGGACGAATTGGGCCTACGGATCGAGGAATTAAAGAAGGCCATCGAGGAGCACACCACCACCCTGGCGGAAATCGACCGGACAATCGGCCGGGCAGAGAGCGAGCTAAAAGGATTGAGCGGTGGGGAGGCTGCGGCAGAGGCGGCGGAGGAAGCCCAAGACGTCCTGGCTCAGATAAGTCACCAGGCAGAGCATTATATGCGGTTGCGTCTGGCTTCTGCCATCTTGGGCAGGGAGATTGAACGGTACCGTGAGGCCAACCAAGACCCCATCTTACTGGCGGGGGGGCAATACTTCTCTAAGTTAACCCTGGGATCATTTTCCGGTCTGAAACCGTCGTATGATAATAAAGATAACCCGATATTGGTTGGGCTGCGACCATCAGGGGAGGAAGTCACGGTAGAGGCTATGAGTGACGGTGCCTGCGACCAGTTGTACCTTTCTTTGCGCCTGGCCGCGCTCGAGCGGCACGTCCAGGAAATGGGACCCTTACCCTTCATTTTAG
Organism: Deltaproteobacteria bacterium; assembly: GCA_015233295.1. Taxonomy (GTDB): domain Bacteria; phylum Desulfobacterota; class JADFXK01; order JADFXK01; family JADFXK01; genus JADFXK01. The sequence continues at coordinate 7,097 of JADFYC010000124.1, forward strand.
ACGATATTCTGGTCAATTTTGATGATGACAGGTCAAAGGCGACACTTAAGGCCCTGGCAGAATTGTCCAACAAGAATCAGATAATCTATTTTACCCATCATGCCCATATCTTAACCCTGGCCCGGGAGGCAGTCGCCCCGGAAATTCTTAAGATCCAAAATTTGGTGGGCTAACTTGATACGGTTGATCCGCGCCTGGTAGTCTTGGCACTATTTTAATTGAACAGATTTCATGAGATTAGCCGAAAGAAGGTTGCTGCCATGTTGAATTTTGATCTGAGGAAAACCGTGGCCGGCCAAGATATTCTACAGATGGTAATTAAGGCAGAAAGCGAGGATGCATTCAGAATTCAAATCCAGCGAATATTCAAGGCGGAAAAAGAATAGCCGCCTGTCAGACATTGTGGCGGCATTACCAGAGATGGTCAGACAAGGAATCTAGGGGCGAAACTTCCAAGGATAAGACTATCGCTCTATCATTTCACGGATCAGAGGCTTGACATAGATTGACGACAAATCCCGACCTTTCAACTCCGAAATCAAGGTTTTGATCTGCTCGGATAACGAAGACTTACTATTCACCAGGATGTGCTCCTGCCCCCGTAAGATGTACCCGCCGCCTATCTGGTTTCGGTTGAGATGGTTAAGATTTTCAAATTTGACCTTAATCCTCAGGGCGGTAGCCACCTGGGTCAGTTGTTCCAATACTTCTTCCTGCTTCAATGCTTTCCTCCTCTAAAGCCCAAATCTCCAGTTGCCTGGCCGCGTGACGTTTCTTCTTGATATAAACTATGACAAAAAGAAGAGAGATCAACAGCCACAAAGTGCCGGAGCTGGTAATGATGGGAATGTAAGAAAATCTGAGCCGCATGAATGAATGCCATTGAACCTCCAGTTGAAACAGACCCAACCCAAACGCCCGCTTCAAAGCGGCTTCAAAAGAAGCTCCCGAAAGATAATATCTTAAGAAACTCCTAAACGAATTCTGGCCGTAGGCAGTGATCAGGTAAGCCGTCAAATAGTAGCTCTGCCCATAGGCCAATTCAGCGGCAGAGGTCTCCTCCGGCCAGCCGGCAGTCAGTTCCCGCAGAGGCATTAGTTTGTCGGCCATAACCGTCCCGACCATGGATAGGTATCTATCTATGCTCCACTCCCCGGACTCATACATGGCCACCCCTTCATCCAGCCAGCGCGGGACCGGGAAGGCAGAGGTCTGACCCAGGCCGACGTGGACGAGTTCATGGGTCAGAATCTTGATGGATTGATCAAAGGACGTCTTTAATAAGCTCGGCGACTTCAGAATTATCAGAGACTGAGACGGATAGGCCACGGCGGCCGACCAAGACGGCACATAATTGCCCGCCGGCTGGCTCTGCTGATAACATGCTTCGCTGCCGCAAATCCGTACCTGGACAGTGACCGGGTAAATTACACCCAGGTCGGTCCTGACCTGGGAATAAACTCTTTCAACTTGTCCAGACAGAAAATAGGCAAAATCAGAATCAGGCTGGTCGTAATGAATGGAAAAATGGGGAGTGGAGGAGGTGGCGACCGAGGCCGCACCGCCAACCGCCGGGGTCAACAGACATAAGAAAAAGAATACAACTGCAGATAGATTCACTGAAACTCACAGGCTTGTCTTATGCTTATTGTGGATGCGAAGAAAAATGTGACCGGCTTCGACGGGGATGGGGACCAAACAGTCAATAAAGGCGACCGTTGCCGGTTCTAAACCCAAGCTATGAACGGTCAGGTCAACCTAAGGATAGGATCACCATATCCCAGGTTGACGCAGACCTATCAAGATGAAAGAAGACGGCTAGGGAGTAACGATGTTAAAGTAAGGATCAAACTGATCCATCAAGACTAGCAGATCGGGCAATGCCGCGATGCGGCCGATAGCTATGATATCGCCGGATTTGACCAGGTCGGCGAATGTGGCCTGGCCGAGCAGAAGTTTATTGAAGGTCACCCGAGTCATAATCAATGTCAGGTCGGCCGTGCCCGATTGTTTGTCGCTCTGATAGTGAAGGACGGAGTTTTCCAACCACAGAACATATTTTTGGCTTGTATCAGTAAAATTGAAATTGATGGTGACGCTTTTCCCGTCGGCCTTGGGTCCATTGAGATGAACGGCCAGATATTGAAAGATGGCATCGAGAGACAAATTCGTCAGCAAATCTCCCCCGGATGCATGAGGAGTGTTCTTCGATACACCTTCCCGAAGCTCCTTAGCCCCTGATAAATAAAAATTCCGCCAGGGACCGGATTCGGATTGATAGCCGAGTTGATCGTATGCGGAGGCCAGTAGTTCCTTGGCCGCCTGGTTACTGGGATCGGCAAAAACCAGATGATTAACGACCATGGCCACCCAGCGGTACTCCCCTTTATCGAAAGACTGGCGGGCCTTTTGCAACACCGCGTCGGCGCCACCCATGAATTCCACATACTTCCGGCCGGCCTCCAC
>JADFYC010000125.1:0-6218 GCA_015233295.1 Deltaproteobacteria bacterium
AATCGCCATCAAGCGCCTTGGCGATATCATCGGCACTTCTCTTAACCCGAGGATCCCGTAGTTGGGCGAGTCTTATGGGGTCCCGTTCGCCGCCCAGGATGGCCTTGATGATGGACATCCCGGTTAACCCCGTAATATCGGTGACCACCGTACTCAACTGGAGATTCATTTCGATCATGGCTTTCTGCATCCGCTGAACCATGGCGGATAAGTCCCGGACCAAATTATCCCGGTGTCTCCAGTAGCTGCGAAGCACGCAAGTCTGATCATCAGGCCGAAAGGAAGCCCGCAGCAGGCCGCAAGAATGGAGCTGTTGCAGCCACTGGCAGTCCTGGACATCAGTTTTCCGGCCAGGCACGTTTTTGACATGCCGGGCATTGACCAGGTAAACCTCAAAGCCATAACTTTCGAGGAGTTGGTAAACCGGTATCCAATAGACTCCGGTTGATTCCATGGCCACGGTGGTCACACCGCACTGTTTCATCCACCCGGCCATGGCACGGACATCAACCGTGCAGCAGCCAAATTTTCGGATGGGCTGCTCATCTCGGTCTGAAGGCACCGCCACCCAGTGCTCTTCGGAACCCAGGTCAATTCCGGCGGCGTCCATATTTATGATAGGAAAAGAGCTCGGCTGTTTCCCATCTCGGAGCTCTTCGACTAAGCGTCTGAGTTCCTTCATTTGAGTTTGTACCTTTTCGCTTTTTGACTTTTTCAACGGGGCGATCTCCATTGGGGGTAAAATGAAAATACGCTCCCGCCCGGACGGGTAACCTATTGAAATCTCATGAACGGGATCATGGCTACCGCAAACGGAACCATGTCACCAATATAACAACCTGAAACGTCCGGAGCCAAACTCCTATTCGGGTGCAAAGACACCAGTGAATGACCGGCCTTAACTGCAAGAGCGCAGACCGACTGTGCCCGGTCGTTCGGGGAATGGCAAGAAGTTTCTCCCATTAATAACACCCCTATGAAAATATCAGAAGAAAAAAATAATCCGCCCTTAGCCGAACTCATCCTGGATAATATCAGTGAAGGTGTCTTCACCATCACCCCGGATAAAACCATCACCAAGTTCAACCGGGTGGCGGAAGAGATCACCGGCATTCCCCGTGAGGTGGCCATTGGGCAAAAATGTTATGATATATTCAGGTCTTCTATTTGCCAGGTAGATTGTGCTCTGGAAGAGAGCATCAACACCGGTCGCCGGATTATGGATCGGGCTGTTGAAATCTTGACCAACTCCGGTGAAAAAATTCCCATTCTCATCAGGGCCTCGGCCCTTAGAGACGATCAAAATCAGATTATCGGAGGGGTCGAAACATTTCAAGATATTTCCGGGCTTAAGAAACTAAATGATCATGTTCAAGAATGGTTTCCGTTGCACGGCATCATCGGCGCTTCCCCAGCTTTAAGACGTAGCCTGGACATCCTTAAAGACGTGGCCGAGAGTGACAGCAATGTGCTTATTGAAGGAGAAAGTGGGGTCGGTAAGGAATTATTTGCCAAAGCCGTCCATCGGTTGAGCCACAGGTCAACAGGGCCGGTGGTGGCGGTCAATTGCGGCGCCTTGCCGGAGCCACTGCTTGAATCCGAGCTATTCGGCTATGTCAAAGGGGCATTCACCGACGCTAGACGAGATCATCCAGGCCGATTAGCGGCCGCAGAATGTGGGACATTGTTCTTGGATGAGATTGGAGAAATGTCTCCTGCCTTGCAGATTAAGTTACTTCGAGTCCTGGACCAAAATGAATATACACCCCTGGGTGCCGTTAAACCCATTAAGGCCGATGTTCGGTTTATAGCTGCCACCCATAGAAACCTAAAGCAGATGATGATGGCCGGTACCTTTCGGGAAGACCTTTTCTATCGGCTGAATGTGGCCCGGATGTTTATCCCACCGCTGCGAGACCGCCGAGAAGATATTCCTCTATTGGCCGATTACTTCATCGATCGTTTTAATCGATCAAAAAACAGATCTATTGAATCACTGACCCCTGAATCACTCAACCTGCTCATGGCTTACCAATTTCCGGGGAACGTCAGAGAACTGCTGAACATCATCGAATATGCTTTTATCTTATGCCGAAATCAGATGATTCAACCGGAGCATCTGCCGCCGGAGGTCCAACAAGTTGATTCCTGTTATCAAGCAACTCCCGGAGAGCCATCCGGCAGCCTCCGGGCCAAAGAACAAGAACTGATGCTCCAGGCCTTAAAACGGCACAGGAACAATCGGGCTGCGACGGCCAGGGAATTAGGTCTGTCCCGCACGACTTTGTGGCGCCGGATGAAGCTGGCCGGGTTGAGCCCCGCACGCAATGATGGCCAAGAATGATCAGGGCATGATCACCCGGAAATTATTGTTTCAAGATGAAACATGTTTCAGACGACGTTTCAATAATGAACGTCACGGAAGTGCATGATCCCCCAGGCAACCTGCTATTTTGTCTTGCCTCCTATCCAGAATCCTTTCAGTGATCAATGCTCCCTTTGTTTCACCTGCTCAAATTATACAGCGAACGGTCATGATTGTTCCTTTTAGATATGACGAGGTTTCTGGTTGCCTTCAACGAGTAACTAATGACAAACAACCGTCATCAGAAGGAGCTATTGGACTGTTTCTGGAGTATTTCGGCTTCGTAACACAAATATTTGCCCTTTGCACCAGTTTGGCTCAGAAATTGCTATGTATAAAGTCAAATAGTCCAATTTGATTACTTAGGATATTTTGGAGGAGGTCTGGCGTGAGAGTGGCCGTGACCCTGTTTCATGAACGCGTTTCGCCCTGGTTTGACTATGCTCCCAATTTAGCCGTATTTACGATTGAGGACAGGGCAGTCATATCCCGGCATGATTATTCATGGAGAGGTATGCCGGTTACAGACAGAACAAGCCAAATCCTGGCCATGAACCTGGATCTACTAATTTGTGGTGGAATCGAAAACCGACTGGCCAGGTTCTTGACCTCAAACGGACTTAAGATGGTGTCATTTGTCAGTGGCGAAATAGATGAAGTTATGGCCGTGTTTTTGACTGACAAGATAATTCCACATACTCTCGTTTGCGGCGGAATTTGTCATCGAACGGGCGGGGAATGCTGCCTTAGATAACCTGCACCAGACTGTCGATCAAGACGACGGAAAAAGGCAATCAACGACCATTGCCATAACCATAAACCTAACACATTTAGAGGGTAACATGCCGTTATTTGATTATCAATGCTTAGATTGCGGGAAACTCACCGAAGTCCTGATTGTATCTCTGGCCGAAAGACCTCGCTGCGAAGCCTGCGGGAGCCATAACCTCAAGAGACTAATGGCCGCCCATTCCACGCGGTCCGGGCCTAACCGTGACCGTCTCCCTGGCCCGAATGACCACTCTTGCTGCGGGTCGACACCGGGACAATCCAACTGTTCCGGTCCCGGAAGTTGTTGCGGAAAACATTAAATTCACCAGGAGGATTTAAAGCCATGACTATCAAAGTCGCTGTTCCATCAGATTTTCCCGGCGGATTAGACGCCACGATGAGCGCCCATTTTGGGCACTGTGATTGCTATACCATCGCCACGATCGATAACAAACAAGTAAACGATGTTTCGATTGTTAATGGGATGCCACACGCTGAAGCGGTTGTATGGCCCCGGTAAATTACCTGGCTGACAACCAGGTGCAGGCCTTGATCGCGGCCGGCATGGGAATGCGCCCCTTAATGGGGCTTCAATCTGTCGGCGTTCGGGTCCACCTAAATCCAGTTCAAAGCACTGTCAAAGAAGCTTTGGAGAGCTTTATTGCAGGGCAGTTGCCGGCATTCGGCCAGGAGCATACCTGCTCCGGCGCCCAGGGTCACTGTCATTCATAATGTGAAAGTAGTTCGGCCGCAGATGGGCGTTAATCGACGCTTATCCGTGGCCTGTATTTTTTTGACTCCAAGACGATGCCCAGCCGATTGCATTAACGATGCAGAAACACCTTAATTCATACTATTAATAAGGATGAATGACATGAATAAACTGCTTGGCCAATTTCTTTCAGAAGTCATAAGCACGGATGTCTTAACGAAGATAGGCAAGGTGGCTAACCTACCGGAAATTTTCGGGACAAAAGTGCAACAGGGCGAAATAGGCGCCTGCGGCGGCAAGGGCAAGGGAAGCGGCAAGATGGGAGCCGGCAGACGTGGTGGAGGAAAAGGTGGAGGGGGCAAGGGATGTGGAGTAAGGTCATAACCAGAGAAGCCTAAGTCCATATAAGTTGAATCGAGACGTAGATGCTGCACATTATAATTGGATTGTTTTTTTATCGCATTAGGCATTTGGGGCCTTTTTGAAAAATATTATTACTTAGTAGACCTATAAAAGGACTGATGCCTATTTTTTTAATATTAATTGGGATGTTAGCTGTGATTGCCGGATTCGTATCGCCCAGAAAAGAGGAGGATTTATCAAATGAGTAAAAGTGAGATTAAGACTTCGGGCATTCGAGGCGATGACTTTGACGAGGCAGAAAGGCAGAAGAAAACGAAAAAAGCAAAACATAACATCAGAGATGTGCGGGGCGATGATGTCAAAAACGAATCTTCGGAAGTGTCGGCCATGGTCTATTATCATAGTATGCTCCTGGTTTGTGGCCGCCTTTTCGGTAAGCTCTTGGATGTATACGGTAGCCTCGTTGGACTGGCGCCTCAGGACAAGGCTAAGATATACCGCAACATAAGTAATTATTACGCCGGCAAGGGCTTATCAAAGAAATCGTTGGATTATCTCAAAGAGTGGACCCGTCTTGAACCAAATAATCCGGATGCCTTTTTTCAACTGGGTTTAACCCTGGCCTCCAGTGGCAATGCAAAAAGCGCCATCGGCACCTTTAGCAAGGTCCTTAAGCTTAACCCCCAGCACAAAACCGCCTTATACCGAAAAAGCCTTCTCCTTTTAAAACTCAAAGACTACGATCAAGCCATCGAAAGCTTGGAGAATCTGGTCAGGATGAATCCCCTAAAAGCGGAATTCCATTACCTGCTGGGCATAGCCTATGACCGCAAAGAAAGACTTGACGATGCCATTTCCGCCATCCAGCAGGCTGTCTCTTTAGATGCAGAGGATGCTAAATTCTATCAACATCTTGGATTCCTATATGAACGGATTGAAAATCATAAAGAAGCCGCTAAATGTTTCTCCAAGGTGATGGAGTTGGAACGGGAACAAGAGGATGAAGACTAAAAACAAATCTCAATTTGAGTTGACTGATGCAAAGAATTAGACGGATGTTCCTTGGCTTACTGGTGACTATCACGGTGACTGTGGCTTTTGTCACGGCAGGAACCCCCCAAAACTTCCCGGCAAACCAACAACCAGGCCAGGTTCTGGGCAATCGGGCCAGACTTGTCGCGACTCAAGGTATTTATTATGAACCAACCATCAAGAATATTATTGCGGCCGATTGTGGCAGGTGCCATTTCGGCTCCGTCAGATACTTAGGTGATTATGATAACTTGAAAATGTACGCCGACAGCGGTATGTTGGCCACAATGGTTCAAGGACCCATGGGGCGGTTTGCCGGAAACGATGCCGATATCATCTTGACCTGGGTTGATAATGGCGCGCCGGAGAAGCCAGGCGTTACCCAGGCTCAGTTTCAGGCCTGTCCACCAGGATCCCCCGGACTCGGACTCGGACACAACGGCCCACCGGTAGCTAATTCAAACGGCAGTGCCGCTAAGGTAACTTACAGTAACACCATCAAAGGCATCTTGACCCAAGATTGCCTCCAATGCCATTCCGGCCCCTTCAGGAATCTGACAACTTATCAAAACGTAAAGATGTACGTGGACAACGGGCTACTAAAATTATTGGTTCGGCGTGGTGGACCTATGCATCGGTTTGCCGGGCCGAACGCCCGAATTATTGTCGACTGGATTGACGCTGGAGCGCCTCAATAGATAGCTCGACCCGAGAGGAAAGGTAATTATTAGTGATACCCATTTGAAAAAAATTAATTATTCCTTGACGTTAATCTTTCTTCCTTTAGGGATATATGGTCTTTATGACGAATATTATGCCGTATTGGACTTCTTTAACGGATTTTTTCCTCCGGCCCTGATATTCGCCGGGCTGGTGTTTGTTGCTCACGGAATTAGGGTAACCAAATAGAGTTAAAGGGTGACCTGACCGGAAGTCAGATCATTTAACATCTTGGATGATGAACATGAAAATCGA
>JADFYC010000125.1:6240-9490 GCA_015233295.1 Deltaproteobacteria bacterium
TAAGAAGGAATTCAAACCGGCCTTGATCGGGTTGATCGCCCTGGTAGTCCTCTTGATCGCCGGGGCCGTGTGGCAATTAGTGATAAAGCCAAATAGGGCGGCGAACCTGTCTTTAGCCGCGGCCACTGCCGCCGTGCCTTCCGGGCCACCCATTGCGGTCAAAGCTAAAATGCCCCATGCCTATTGGGGCAACTGCAACAAGTGCCATGTTACAATTGACGCTGGGGGGCCGGGGTCCAAAGTGATGACGGGACCGCCCATTGCCGTCAAGGCCAAAATGACCCATGACTACTGGGGCAATTGTCTCCTGTGTCACAAAGTCATCGGTGGTTTCCAGGCTCAGCCGCAAGCCCAGGCCGCGGCCCTTAACCAGTTTAACGCCCAGAGTCTGGGGTTGAAGGTGGAGACTGTTAATAGGGCATCCATGCAGCAACTGGGCCTGCCTAACGAAGATGGCGCATTGATTCTTGAGGTGGCGATCAACTCTATGGCCGCCCAGGCTGGTCTCAGACCCGGCGATGAGATTATCCGATTGGGAAAAACCCGGATAGAAAGCAAATCAACCTTCGAGAATGCACTTAAAGGACTTGACCCCGGTAGCGAGGTCAAAGCAACTCTTTATCGTGGCAACAAAAGAATGAGCGCCTATCTTATATTACCAAAGGAGACGCCCGGAAGTTTGACCACCGCCGCGGCCAACGTTCCGATGACCCAAAACCAGATTGAGACCATGGCTGAACAACTGGGGGTACCTAAGACCCAGCAAGACGTGCTTAATGCTCTTAAAGGTCAAAATAACTCGAAAACAAATGTTGGCCGAAGTAATCCGGGAACCAATGTTAACATTCCAATGACTCAAAATCAGATCGAGACGCAGGCTGAACAATTGGGGGTACCCAAGACCCAGCAAGACGTCCTTAATGCCCTTAAAGGTCAAAATAGTTCGGGAACAAATGTTGGCCGAAGTAATCCGGGAACCAATGTTAACATTCCGATGACTCAAAATCAGATCGAGACGCAGGCTGAACAATTGGGGGTACCTAAAACCCAACAGAACGTCCTTAATGCCCTTAAAGGCCAGGTACGACCTGTGGCTAAGATCAATTACGGAAAGGTGGCTGTGGCTGCTGCCGGACCCGGCCTCGGATATCAAGTCTATCCACAATTTGGAGCCAGCCCATACTTCATAATTTACGATTTAGCTCAAAATTCCTATCGCAGTGTAACCAATCCCAGTGCGACCGTGGCTGGACGGGGTGTCAAAACGGGGCAATATCTGGTTGACCTGGGGATAAGCAATGTGGTGGCTGGAAACTTTAGCGCCAATGCCTCACAGTCTCTTCAGACGCTTAAGGTGACCACTTTTTCCGGCGTCACCGGAAGCGTTCAAGATGTTTTATCCGCGTTCCTGGCCGGACGCCTTGTTCCGATGAGTGCGGATAGTACCAATATCCAGACTACCTCGCCTCAGGTCTCACCTTCACCAGACAGCGTAAGACAACCAGGGCAGACGATCTTATAGCAGTAATTAAAGAACAGGAAATCATGAAAACAACGCGAAAGGCCCATTGATGTTACAACAATATTTTGGCCTTGATTCAAAGAGCTTCGGGACCCTGGCTGGACTGATTTTGGCCGTAGCCGTTATTGTGACCGTGATCTACTGGGCCGTGTTTGGTTTTGGAACCTGGAAAAAGGAGCTGAACCAGGCTTCCAGTCTTATGTTGGCCGCGGCCGGCAGCCCCGTCGGCTCAACGGCGAGGACTCAACCGATGCCAAGTAGCCAACCTGCTCCGGCCCCATCCTCAACTTCCGGTGCAGGCCAATATCTTTGTCCCCAACACGGAGCAGTGGGTCTGCCAAATTTTGACGGTCAAGGAAACGCTTGCTGTCCGATCTGCGGCCAGGCTATGGCTTTTAACAGTATTTCATCCGGAGTGATCCCGGCCGCAGGAATGGGCCGACTGCCTCCTGGAGGTTCGGGGAACCTCAACCTGGCTGCCGGATTTGGCTGAATGCCCCCAGGGGGTTCGGGAAACCTCAACGTCAATCAACGCTAGTCTTTTTATCTTACCTGATCTGATTCACGGCAGAAAGAAACGCCCAACGGAGTTCAAGATGAGTAAGAAAAAATCAATGTGTGAAAAATGCTACTATCGCGGTTATAGCAAGTACTTCTGTAAACTGCATTTTAGAAAGACTGCCAGGGGCGAAAAGGAATCATGCCGGATGGCCGATTCCTATAGCCATCTGGGCAAAACGGCGGTTATCGGAGCCGGAGTTGGGGCGATGGTCACCATGGCCGGTTTGGCCGCATTTCCGTTGCTGGGTTTGAAGGTGATATTAGGTCACGCCCTGGCCATGAAGGCTTTCACTGGTGGCGGCATGGCAGGGGTGGGGATTAATGTGGCCAGAATGACTAAGGGGAAGGACACACCAGAGATCAAACCAACCAAGAAGAGACTAACTCTGATCCCAACATATTTAAAGGAGTAGCGACATGGAAGACCAACTTCAGGCCCAGGATGACGTCAGTAAAACCGGCTGAGACCGAGATGCCGACGAATTGGGTATTAGGGCGCAAGAGACTGGAGGATATAATATGGGTAACATCATAAAAAAGATATACAAAAAAGGGCTACCCGAGGCGGCGATTTCCTTTGCCGTCACAACAATGGATAGTCTGCTTGCCAGAGAAACAGTTAGGTCAAGCCTACGTGCCCAGTTTAGACGTTTCCTTACCGGCAGTAGGGAAAAACCTTACCGGGAAATTCCTTTGGTTGAATTATGGGCCGACAAGGTAATGGAAATATTAAATGGTAAAGGCATCTCGGCCAAAGCTATCGGGATTGACGGCCTGCCCGGAAGCGGAAAAAGTTCCCTCGGAAGGGCTCTCGCAGTGCGGTCCGGTCTTAACTGGAGAACCCTCTACTGGCGGGAGTTGATAAATGCATATCCGTTCGAGGACGGTTATATTTATGAAAATATCAGGCTTATCCGATGCCAGGATATTGACCGTCTTGGGGTCGTTATCTACATTGATTGTCCCATTGAGGAGGCCGAGCGTAGAGTCTTGGAGAGAGACAGAGGCGGCGTCATTACAGACTTGATCGATTACCCCAGTAGCTTCTTGCAAAACTAATCTGCGAGATATAAAATTGATATAGTGGTCCCCACTCTTAGTTATTACGGTAACAATTATAACAAAAGGTGTATCTAAATTAACAGTATCGCCTTATCCATAGTTAAG